>NZ_JBEZIR010000092.1:0-35016 GCF_040651175.1 Kitasatospora sp. NPDC048540 | reverse complement strand
AGCAGGCCCGACTCGGCGAAGGTCACCACCAGCACGGCCAGCGCGCCGAATGCGGCGAGCAGGGAGGACCCGCTGGTCGGGTCGACGGCCGCCAGCAACCCGGTCATCGGGGCCCCGGTGCGGCCGTCCGACGGTCCGGGCGCCGTGGCGCCGGAGAACTGGACACGTCTCGAACGCTACTCGGGTGGCCGTCCGGGCACCGGGTGGGACCGGTCGCCGGCCCCGTACGCCGCCGCCGACCCGGGAGGATTCCCAGGTCGGCGGGGTGGTGGCGGGTGGTGCCGCGGTTCAGGCGGCGGCGGTCGCCGGGGTCGCGGTGCCGTCGGTGCGGCGGCGGGCCAGCCGGCCGGAGACCCGGTAGGCACCGACCATGAGGACGACCACGGCGGCGGTCTCCGCCGTGCCGTAGACCCAGGTGGAGGCGCTGACCTCCTTGGCGGGGAGCTTCGGCAGCTTCTTGGCCGGGATGGGGGTGGCGGACTGCTCGGCCGCCCGGGCCTGGAAGGCCTGGTTGCGGGCGGAGCCGTGCAGGAAGGGCGCCACGAACAGCAGCGTCATCCCGAGCAGCACCTCGACCGCGACGACCAGCGGGAACCGGCGCAGCAGCAGCGTGGCCAGCGGGCGCTGGTCGCCCTCCTCGCGCAGCGCGTCGATCTTGGGGTGCAGCCAGAACTGGTTGACCATGCCGAGCAGCAGCAGCCCGCCGAAGATCAGGATCTTCACGCCGAGCACCCGGCCGTACATGGTGGTGACCAGCTGGGTCGGGCCGTCCACGTGCGCCCAGTACAGGAACAGGCCGGACAGGGTGATACCGGCGACGCTCGCCATCGCGGTGACCGAGAAGCGGCGGATGGCGGCCGACCAGAACGGGCGGCGGCCGGCGGCGGGCACCGCGCCGGGGAAGGCGAGCAGCAGCAGACCGGCCAGGCCGCCCAGCCAGACGCCGCCGCCCAGCAGGTGCAGCATCCAGACCAGGGTGTCGAAGCTGGTGCGGCCCCAGTCCGCGGGCGTCCTGGTGGGGAACTTGGTGGTGCCGAGCGCGACGGAGGAGGCCGCGAGGCCGGCGGACAGCAGCCACCGGCGCGCCGGTCCGGCCGCGATCGACCGGACCACCAGCGGGGCGACCAGGGCGGCGCCGGCCAGTGAGAGGGTGACCTCCAGGCCGGACAGGCGGCCGGCGTTGCTGCCGTCGAAGAGGGTGTCCCAGGCGGCGGCGTAGTCGTAGCCGTGGGTCTTCGAGGCACCGTGCGCCAGGTCGGTGAGGACGGCCGGGACGACCAGGACACCGAGGACGGCCGCGGCCAGCGAGAGCCTGGCGGTGACCGCGGGGAGTGCGGCGGGCGCGGTACGGGCGGCGGCCGGGCCGGCGGACAGCAGGGCGAGGGTGGTGAGCCCGACCGCTCCCATCAGGGTGACCCAGGTGGTCCAGGCCACGGCGCTGTCGATGAACGGGCCGAGCGGCGTCGAGGGCGCGGCCGCTGCCAACGACGTCAGGGCAGGGGGAACCAGAGGCGAGGGCACGGGGGGTGGCCTTCCTTGCTGTGAGTGGGGGAGCAGGAGCTTAGGTTAGCCATGCCTAATTAGAGGCGCAACCACCCGCCCGGGACTGTCGACGGCCACGGCCGGGACCGTCGGGACACCTGTGACCTGCAGCGTTGCCGGTGGGGCCGGTGGGTCGGGCGCTCTCCCTTGGGGCGGTGGCGTGCTGACGGTGCGTCCGGTCATGCCGGTGCGCCGTCCGGCGTACACCGGTTCGCTCCTTCGGGGGGCCTGTCGTGTCCACGGTCGGTCATGGGCGGGTCAAGAGATCGCCCGCATGTCACTCTGCGTTACCGAATGAACCGGTCCCACGAGGAGGCAGGCAGGATGCTGAACAGGATGCGACAACGGCTGGCCGCGGCAGCGGCGGCGGGCCTGGTGTCCGGCCTGCTGCTCACGCCCGCTCCGGCGGCGGCCGCGCCCCCGCCCGTCCCGCTCGGACTGACCGTCACGGTCAGCATGGACTGGTTCGAACGCTTCGAGGTCCCGGACTCCGGGATCGACGAGGAGGGCGAGTTCTTCCCCGAGGTCACCATCGGCGACGGCGCCCTGCAGACCGGGCCGATCGTCTCCGACGACGCCTTCCACCCGAACACCGTGCGCGAGCACTGGGTGTTCGACCAGCACCTCACCCTGCCCGCCGGCCAGACCTCGCTCAGCATCACCGTCGGCATCAAGGACGACGACGACGGCCTCGGCTTCGACGACGACCGGATGGACATCAGCCCCACCAACCAGGACGTCGAGCTCAACCTCACCTACAACGTGCTCACCGACACCTGGTTCGGCGACGGCATCGGGCACGGACCCGGGCCGGACTCACCCTGCACCGACCGCGACGGCCACCCGCAGGGCCAGGCCTGCGCCGTCGGCGACGGCGACCCCAACTTCCCCGAGGCCGGTGACGGCAAGCGCGCCGCCCTCGGGCTCACCATCACCAGCAGCGCCCACAGCGACGCCGACCAGGACGGCATCGCCGACCGCGACGAGAGCTACGGCATCCGCAACGCCGACAACTCCACCGCCGTCGACCTGCCCGCCTTCGGCGCCGACCCGCTGCACAAGGACCTCTTCCTCGAGCTCGACCACAGCGGCAACACCGCCCCCTCCCACGAGTCCCTCGAGGTGGTCCGGCGCTCCTTCGAGCTGGCCCCGCTGCCGAACCCGGCCGGCGGCAACGGCATCCGCCTGCACGTCGACTCCGGCGGCCGCTACGACGCCACCGCGATGGAGGGCCCGCCGCAGGGCACCTGCACCGACGGCATCGACAACGACGGCAAGGACGGCGCCGACGGGGCCGACCCCGACTGCACCTTCCGCGACACCGGCGTCGAGGACTTCAAGGCCACCTGCGGCAACGGCATCGACGACGACGGCGACGGCAAGACCGACGCGGTCGACCCGGACTGCCTGGCCGGCGAGAACCTCGGCGGCGGCGGGGTGATCCCGGCCGTCGACAACTGCGGCTTCGACCCCGCGTTCTTCCAGAGCAAGGCCACCAACTTCGCCGCCGTCCGCCAGCGTGCGTTCAACTACGTCATCTACACCTCCAGCCACACCGACTCCGACGGCGCCGGACCCGACACCGACTGCGGGATCGGCGGCCACGGCGGCGGTACCGACATCGTGCTGTACCGCAACGACCCCGCCGCGCTCATGCACGAACTCGGGCACAACCTCGGCCTCGACCACGGCGGCAACGAGGCCCACAACTGCAAACCGAACTACGTCAGCGTGATGAACTACGACCTCAACTCCGGCATCCCGCGCGTCGGCGGCGGTGTGGTCGTCGACTTCTCACCGGCCCGGATCGCCCTGGACGGCACCTCACGCGGCAAGGCGCCGCTCGACGACCTCAAGGAGAACGACCTCCACGAGGACCGGGTCCTCGACCCGAACGACGCCGTCAACAACTTCGTCTTCATGGACGACACCGGGGTCAAACGCACCACCCCGCTGAACCGGAACCCGGACTGGAACGGCGACAACCCGGCCGGCTACGGCGACGACGGTGCCCAGCAGATGTCGGTCAACGTCGACGCCGCCGGCCCCGCCGACTGCACCAACAGCACCAAGGACAGCCTGCTCACCGGCCACGACGACTGGAAGCTCGTGCAGAGCTACCTGCCCGGCCGCTTCCCGAAGCCGGGCAGTGCCCCGCCGGTGCTCGAGTCGCGGACCTTCCCGACCAAGGCCGAGGCCGACCGGATCCGGGCCGTCAACAACACCACCGACCTCTCCGTCTCGCTCACCGACGCGCCCGACCCGGTCATCGCCGGGACGAGCCTGACCTGGACGGTCACCGTGGCCAACCACGGCCCGAACCCCGCCACCTCCACCCGGGTCACCACGACCCTGCCCGCCGACGTCACCAACCCGACCAGCAGCGTGCCCTGCACGGTCACCGGCGCCACCGTCACCTGCAACCTGTCCGAGGTCGGCCTCGGGGCCACCCGGCAGTACACCATCACGGCGGACGTCCCGGCCGACCTGGTCCACCGCAACGGCGGCCCGAAGACCATCACCGCCGGCTCCACCGTCGACAACCTCGCCGGGCCCGACGCGAAGCCCGCCGACAACACCGCCACCGCCGACACCAAGGTGGTCGCGGTCGCCGACCTGGCCGTCACCGGCCTGGCCGCCCAGGCGCCGCCCACCCAGCTGGTGATCGGCCGGCACCTCGACGTCACCCTGCACAGCACGGTCGCCAACCTCGGCCCGTCCAGCCCGATGGACGCCACGGTGCGCACCGACGCCCTCCCGGACCCCGGCGCCACGGCGACCCCCGCCTCCGCCACCCGGACCGTCGCCGCGCTCGCGGTCGGCACCCCGCAGCCGTCCGATGCCGTCTTCTCCCTCGGCTGCGACCGGCCCGGCTCGCACACCTACCGGTTCACCAGCTCGATCGCCCCGGCGCGGCCCGACGACACCGACCCGGTCGCGGACAACAACCGGCGCTCGGCGGAGTTCACCCTGGACTGCATCGTCCCGGTCGCCATCAGCGTCGAACCGGAACGCGCCGAGAACCTGCTCCTGGTGCCGAACGACACCGTTCCGGTGGCGGTGCTCACCACCACCGCGGGCGAGTACGGCCTGCCGCTGGCGTTCGACGCCACCACCGTCCAGCCGCTGACCGCCCGCTTCGGGGTGCGCGACGCGGTGTACGCGGGGACGGGCGGCAGCAGCGAACCGCACCGGCAGGGCCACCCGATGGACGTGGTCGAGCACACCGAGCACCCGGCCCAGGCCGTCAAGGACGGCGACCTCGACCTGCTGCTGCACTTCGACACCGAACACTCGGGCCTGCGGCCGGGTGACGGCGAGGCGTGCGTGAAGGGCTCGTACACCGACCGGGCCGACGGGCGGACGTACCACTTCTTCGGCTGTGACAAGGTCCGGGTGGTGCCGTTCCCCTGACCGGCGGGTGACCCGGCCGCACCGGCCCGCGACGGCGGGCCGGTGCGGCGCGGTGCGGCTCAGCAGGGCTGCACCGCCTCGGGGCGGGCCGGCACCAGCGAGGTGGTCACGATGCGGCGGTTGGCCCGGCGGAACTCCGCCGCCACCCGGACGCAGCCGCGGCACTCCTCCAGGTGCTGGGCCAGCTCGCGTCCGCGCCGCCGTCCCGGCCGCCGGACGGCGCCGGCCAGCAGCGCCGTGAAGTAGCGGCACTCGAGGTCGGTGCCCTCGTCGACGTGGGCGCGCAGGTACGCCTCGCGCAGGCCCTCGCGGGCGCGGGCGGCCAGCGAGCGCACCCCGCTCGGCGTCATGCTCATCCGCTGGGCGACGGCGGCCGCCGGCTCGCCCTCCACCACGAAGAACCACAGCAGCACCTGCCACCGTTCCGGGAGCGAGCGGTAGGCCCTGGCGATCAGCGCGGTCTCCTCGGCGGCCAGCAGCGCGCCCTCGGTCTCGGCGTCCCCGGCCAGCCGCTCGGCCCAGGTGTTGAAGTCCTCCGGCAGCACCACCCGGTCCCTGGTCTGGGCGCTCCACTCCATCGCGGTGCGGCGCACACAGGCCATCAGGTACGGGCGCCAGGCGTGGCGGGGGCCACGGCCGCGGGCGACGGACAGGTAGGTGCTGGCGTAGGCCTCGGCGGCGAGGTCCTGGGCGGTCTGGGGGTCGCGGCAGTAGCTGCGGGCGTAGGCGAGTACGGCGCTGTGGTGGCGCTTGAACACCTCGGCCATCACCTCGCGGATGCGGGAGCCGCCGGTCGCGGTCGCGGTGGGGAGCACCGCCGCGAGTTCGGCGTCGCTCAGTGTGCTCAAGCCCGATTCGAGGGTACTGGTACGAACGGTCAACTTGTTCCTCCTCAGGTCTGGCCATCTCGCGTGGGGGAGTTCGCGGGGCCTGGCCGGCGCTACGGCGCACGGGCCGGGACGGGGAGCTGCCCGGTTGAGGGCATCGACGACGGTCTGCTGCGGGACCGTCGGGACGGTGTGGCAGGAAGGGCCACAGCACACCAGTCCCACGGGTTTCCGGGCAACAGGCGTCGGACCGCTCCCGCATCCGGTGATTCCGGATCCGAATGTGGGGAATCCGCATGCGGGGTGGCGGAGCCGCGTACGGGCCGCACTTGACGCACCGTGAGGCAAGTCGCCGGGCCCGTCGGCACCGTGGCGAGGCCCCGTCAAGTGCGTCGGCCCGGGGATAACGGAAATACTCATACAGCATTTGCATGGTCGGCAGGCGTTTCGGCGCGGGTTTCCTGACGTGCCACCAGTTTTCGCGGGGCGGTGTCCGGCGGGGATCCCCGCCTCGCGCCCCGCCGTGATCCCCCGTGGGACCACAACGGGTGAGGGTTCCCACCGGCGCCGGCCGGTGGGAACCCTCACCCGTGGTTCGTTCCGCTGTCCTCCTCTCCGTGTTCCGCGGTCACCCGCTACCGGTGTGGGAGTGGGCGCCGGTGTGGTCGACCCCGCCCACCACGGTCCCGCCGAGCAGTCCGTGCAGCAGGTCGGTGGTGGTGTCGGACAGGACGACCACCCACCTGTCGCCCACCAGGTACGACCCCCCGTAGGCCTTCGCCTCCGAGGTCCAGGCGTCCTGGGCGCCCGTGGTCGGGAAGGTGGCGATCCAGATCTCCTCCCCGTCCGAGGTGCAGACGCCCTGCCGGAGGTCGGCGGCATTGGTGGTGATGTCGGCGGTGCAGCCGATCCGCCGTGCCAGGTCCTCCACCGAGCTGCGGCCGGCGGCGGCCGCCCGGGACGTCCCGGCCAACCCGCCCGGCCCGCTGAGGAGTTCGACGACCCCCAGGACCAGTAGGAAGACCAGGGCGACCCACTGGAGAACCGTGCGGACGGACGGGAGGCGGGTGGTTGCCGCGAGGGTGCTGTCCGGGGCCGTCACTTGCCGGTGGCCGCCTTGCCGGCCGGGTTGATGGCCGACCACACGCCGCCGATGCCGTTGCCGAGGGCGTCACCGGGGCCCTGGTCGCCCGAGTAGAGGTACACGGGCGTGCAGTTGATGCTCAGCTGCCAGGTGCCGTCCGGCCGCTGCATCTTGCCGACCAGCTTCGGGTCGATCCCCTTGATCTTGTCGGCGTCCACCGGCGGGGCGGCCGGCCAGGTCTTCAGGCAGTCGCCCTCGCAGTTGGAACGCATCGGCCAGGCGGTGTCCTTGGCGAAGTGGTACAGGGTGCGGCCGTTGGCGTCCACCATGATCTGGCCGAGCTGGGGGTGGGTCATGAGCGAGAGCTGAACCTTGGCCTGGGTCGGCTGCGGCATGGTGGTGGCGGGGGCGGGAGTGGCCGGCGCCGGGGTGGCCGGCGCGGGGGTCGCCGGGGCGCCGCCGGCCTTGGCCTTCGAACCGTCGGGGGCGAGCGCGTTCCAGGTGCCGCCGACGCCCTGGCCCTTGGTGTCGCCGGGCGCGGTGTCCTGCGCGTAGCGGTAGGCCGGCCAGCCGCCCACGGTCAGCTGGCGGCTGCCGTCGGCCCGGGTGACCTCGCCGAGCTTGCTCGCGTCGACGCCGCTGCCGGCGGTGGTGCCGTCCTTGAGGACCGGCGGCCAGGTGGTGGCGCAGGCACCGGAGCAGTTGGACATCGGCGGCTTCGCGGTGTCCTTGTCGAAGCGGTACAGGGTGAAGCCCTGGGAGTCCGTCATGACCGCGCCGAGCTGTGCGTCCATCCGGACGGCGAGCTGCCCGCCGGCCTGTCCGGCACCGGCCGCCGACGGGGAACCGGAGGCACCGGCGTCTCCGTAGGAGCCGTACGAGCCGTAGCCGCCCGCCCCGGCCGGGGCGGGGGTCGCGCCGACCAGCTGCCCGGGGTCGGCCGACCGGTTGTTCGGGCTGGCGCTGCTGCTGGAACTTCCGAAGGCCGCCATGAGCACGAGGCCGGCCAGCAGGAGGCAGACCGCCACGAGTCCGTAGCGTTTGGTCGTCGTCGTCAAGGTGTTCCTTGCCTTTCCATCGGTGGAGCCGGGGGCTTTCGAGGGAATGCGGAATCGGTCGGGTCGGGACCGGCCCGGGTGGGGCCGGGCCGGTCGGGGCGGGTGTTTCACGGGCAGGGGGTGGCCGGGGGATACGGCCGGCCTCGGTGGCGCCGGGGGCGGCTCACTGCATCCGCAGGGCCAGCGCGGGGCAGCGGTCGACGGCCCGGGCCGCCTGCTGGAGCAGCTGCGGGGGGACCGGCATGGTGCCGGCGGCGGGGAAACCGTCCGCACCCAGGCTGATCACCTCGGGCAGGACGCTGGTGCACAGGCCGTGGGCCTCGCACAGGGTCCAGTCCACGACGATGGTCCCGGCGCTCTCCATGACCGGCATCGGGAGCACGTTCTGCACGGACCGCCCGCAGCCGTACTGGTAGGAGTGCAGTTGGAGGTCGTCGTCGAAGACCTCCAGCGCGGAGGCCACGAACCGGGACGCGGCGTCCGGGTGGCTGCACGCGCCGCGGCCGGTGACGGCGCGCATCCGGGTCTCGACGGCGTCAAGGGCGGCCCGGCCGCCGCCTCGTACCACCTCCTCCAGCGCTTTGACCAGGGCGGGAAGGCCGAGGTAGCACGGGCCGCACTGGCCCGCGGTCTCGTCGGCCATCCAGCGGGCCACCCGCAGGGCCTCGCCCAGCGGGCAGGTGTTCTCGGGGAGGGGCAGGATCGCGCCGGCGCCCAGGGCGCCGCCGAGGCTCTGGAAGGACTGGCGGGAGACCACGGCCTGGGCGGCCGCGTCGGGTGTCAGCCACTTGCCGTGGTAGCCGCCGACCAGGACGCCCTGGCCGATCTCCATGCCGAACATGGTCAGCAGTTCGGCGAGCGGGACGCCGGTGGGGGCCTCCACGACCTGCTTGCCGGCCAGCGTGAGCAGGACCGTCCCGGGCTCCGCCGGGAGTCCGACTTCTCGGTACACCAGCGCGCCCAGCCGTGCCGCGGCCGCGAGTTGGGCGTACGTCTCGGCGTTGGACAGCAGGGTCGGCAGGCCCCCGACCCCGCTGTCGCTGGTCCGTACGCCACCGCCGCGGGGCAGCGCGATCCCGCTGGTGATGCCGCGGGCCAGTGCGCTCCCCTCGCCCGAGACGAACCGTTCGGGGAGCCGGGTGACGGTGACCGGGAGCCGGGTGGACCTGCGTTCGGCCACCGCTCTGCGCAGGGACTGCTCGGTGTCGGTCCGGGTGACCCCGAGCACCACCTGCTCGGCGTCCAGTGCGGTGGCGGCCAGCAGCGCGCCGTCCAGCACCAGGTGCGGGGCGCGCAGCAGCAGCGCCGCGTCCTTGAGACAACTGGGTTCTCCTTCCGTTCCGTTGACCACCACGACCGGGCGGCCCTTGCGGCGGGCGGCCGCCTTGACGACGGCCCGGATCTTGCGGGCGAACGGGAAGCCGGCCCCGCCCCGCCCGCGCAGGTTGACGTTCTCGGCCAGGTCGGCCAGCTCGTCGGCCGGCATCGACGGCAGCCCGCCGTGGACGACCAGGTGCGAGCGGTAGTCCAGCCGCTCCTCGCGCTCCAGGCCCGCGAACAGCACCGGGCGGCCCAGCCAGGCGATGGGTGCGCCGCTCATCCGTCCTGCCGCCGTCGCTCGGAGCCGACACCGACGGTCGGCCGGGTCTCCGGCTCGGGCCGGACCGGGACGGCGGCCCGGCGCAGCGAGCCGCGGTCCTGGAAGGCGAGCCGCAGCGCCAGCGCCACCACCACGCCCGCCACCGCGAGGCTGTACAGGATGGACACCCAGCCGGCGGGGAGCCGGCCGGCGTTGAGCCCGTGGATGAGGCCGGCGCCCCAAGCCGGATAGGCGCAGATGTGGACGATCCGCCAGCGTCCGGCCTCGCCGGTCCTGGCCAGCGCCCCGCGGGCCGCGCCTGCCAGGGCCACGGCCAGCAGGACGTAGCCGGCCAGGACGCCGAGGCCGAGCACCACCGGCCGGTGCGGGTCGGCGAAGGGGATGAACGCCGACACCGCGCCGATCTGGTCCTGGATCAGGTTCATCCACACGTGCAGGACCAGGAAGACCACGCCGGCGATGCCCATCGCCCGGTGGATCGCCTGGGCGGCCAGCCGGTGGACCGGGTGCAGGAGCAGCCGGTCGGTCGCCGCGAGCCCCCACAGGACGGCGGAGGAGAACGACACCAGGGCGATGACCCCGGCCGCCACGCCGAGGAACGCCTGCAGCGCGCCGTTGACGGCGACCGCCGTCAGGCCGAGCCCCGCGGCGAGCAGCGGGAGCAGGGACCACACCGTGCGCGGGCCGGCGGTGCCGGCCTCGGCCTGGTCCCCGGCGGTGCCGGCCGGTGTCTGTCCGTCCTGGCCGCTGCGGCCGGCCGTGGCCGGTCCCTCGGCCGAACGCCGCGAGCGGCGTCCTTGCCCTGTCAACATCTGCTGAGTCCTCCGGCGTTGTGGCTGGTCCGGTTCGGTTCACCGGTCGAATGCGGGTGGGGCTGGGGGCCGGGCCGCGACCCGGGTGGGCCGCGGGGGGTGCCGCGTCCGGGTGCGCCGGGCAGGTCCCGGCGGGTGGGGGCGGGGGTCATCCGCAGCGCCGGCCCTCGTTGATGCAGCTCACCATCTGGTCGAGCAGGCCCTTGTTCATCACGTTGATGAAGTCGCCGTGGTCGGTGATCGGGTTGTGGAGCTGCTCGGGGAAGCTGTCGACGGCGAACTTGACCCCGGACGGGACGTCGTAGGCGACCCGCTCGGTCAGCTGGGGGATCGCCTTGAGGTTCTTCGGGCAGACCCCCTTCTTGTCGGAGAAGGCGGTGTGGGTGCGGTGGTTGGCGCTGTCGATGTTCTTGCCGTCCCAGCAGTCCGGGAACTTCAGGGTCCGCACCACCCGGCTGCCGCTCGGGCAGGCGGGGTACTTGTCGACGAGCTGCCGGTCCTCGAAGCCGGTGCAGCTCCAGGAGGCGTGGGCGTTGGCCGGTCCGTTGGTGAGGGCCTTGGCGTCGCCGGTGATGATGCGCAGGAAGCGGGTCATGGACTGGACCTTGTTCCCGGTGGCGGAGGTGTAGGTGATGTTGACCTCGGCCGGCTGGAGGATCTTGCCGACGTTGCGGTCCTTGCCGCCGCCCGGTGCCTTGAGGTCGCTGTCGTTGCTGCCGTTGAGCAGGCGCAGCACCGGCCAGTAGTAGGCCGACTGGTCGCCGTTGGAGCAGGTGGTGCCGGAGGCGGCGAGCCGGCCGTTGGGGGAGAACGCGCTGGTGGCGTTGTTGCCGACGTAGTCGTGCATGTGGTGGGCGCCGTTGCTGACGCCGGGGGCCACGATCACGTTGTCCGGGTTGAGGTGGCGGTTCTCGTTGCGTCCGCACTGCGAGGTGAATGTGCCGGAGGCGGGCCCGGTGCGGGCGGGCTTGGCGTTCGGGGCGACGGACTTGATGTCGACGAAACCGCGGCCCAGCTTGGACGCGCCGCCCGAGGACCTGCTGCGGTCGGCGGCGGCCTTGGCGGACTCGGGGGCGAAGTCCTTGGCGGAGGCGTCGACCTCCAGATCGCGCCGGATGGAGCAGTTCGCGAGCGCGGACAGGTCCTTGGGGAGCCCCGAGTCCGGTCCGGCGCTGGACGAGAGCTTCTTCAGGGTGGTGGTGCGTTTCGCGGCGAGGGCGCCCATCACCTTGTTCTCGCCGCCCTTGGAGCCGGCCTTCGAGAGGTCCTGGTAGGCGTCGGCGACCTGGACGTCGAGGTCGGCGAGGCTCTGGTCGACGTCGGCCTGGGCGGCGTCCGGCACCGCTGCCAGGCCGGAGCCGACGTCGGCGCAGGCGACCGTACCGAGCTGGGTGGCCGCCTGGGACCGCCACGGGCCCTGCCCGGCGAACGCCGCCGCCGCGAGGACCGACGCCCCGGTGACCGCCAGCACCCCGGCCAGCAGCAGGGCAAGGCCTCGGCGGCGGGATTTGCCGCGTTTGTGAATCCGCATAGTCGCACCTTCGAAAATGGATCGGGTGTCTCGGACAGGCCGTTGCCGGCCTTCGTGCTGCGCCCCTCCTAGCGCTGTGTCCCCGCGGGCGCCGGGACCGGGCTCGCGGACGGGGAGGGCGTCCCGCTGGGCGGACCGGTGAGGTCGCCGAACTTGACCAGTCCGGTGTCCTCCAGGACCGACATGTGGTCCAGCACCGTGGAGTTGGCCATGGTCGCCAGGTCGCGGACGGTGGAGTTCTGGGTGCTGGCGCGGACCTGCGCGACGACGGCGAACACCTGGCCGTGGGCGTTGCGCACGATGTTGGCGAACAGTCGGTCGAACTCGGGGCCCTGGGCGTCGTCCAGCTGTTTGAGCCAGGCCTTCTGCTGGGCGTTCGGCTCCGCGGGCACGTCCATGTTGAGGGTCCTGGCCGTCTCCAGGTCGGCGCGGTCGAGGTCGGTGTGCCCGTCGATCAGATGCTGGCCGGCCGTCTTGACCTCGGGGGTCCCGCCCTTGTCGAGGGCCATCCGGCCGGCGGGGATCTCCCACAGCCCGGCCAGCCTGACCCGCTTGACGAAGTCCCGGTCCAGCGGTGTCAGCGGCCCGGTCGGTGTCTGCACCGTCCCCGGTACATCGGCCGCCTGGGGAGTTCGGTACGAGCCCGCCGAGCGCACGATGGGGACCACCAGGGCGGCGACCGTGGAGATCATGGCCACGATCACGAGAAGAGTGGCGAACGATCGCGGAAGTCGGCTCACCTTGGGGATTCCGTAGGGAGCGGCTCCGGGTCCGCGCTTCTTCCTCGAAGATGACATCGGTTTCCTCATCACGCCGGGATGTGCGAGCACGCCGGCCCGCCGCGGCGGGCCCCGATCGGCCGCGTGGAACCTGCCGCGGAACCGCAGCACGGTTCCGCCGTGGAACGCACGGCAACGGACGGATCCGGGTGTTCGCAGGTCCCGGTCGAAGGTCACGGGATCTGGGTCGGTCAAGGAGCGGCCACGGCCCTCAGCGGGTGCCGGGTGGGCCGTCCTGGTGGGGCTCGGACGCCCGGGGGGCGGGCAGTTGCTCGGCGCGGCGGCGCAGCCGGGCGAACTCGGCGGCCATGCCGTGGATCTTCAGTGCCAGCAGGATCTCGAACCGCGCCTGGGAGGTGCGCAGGCTGGCGCCGAACAGCCGCTCCAGCTGCCGCAGCCGGTAGCGGACGGTCTGCGGGTGCAGGCGCAGCAGCAGCGCGGCTCTGGTCGCGCCGCCTCCCTCCAGCCAGGCGAGCAGGGTCTGCTCCAGCATCTCGCGCCGGCGCGGTGTCAGGTCGTTGAGTCTGGCGAGCCACTTGGCCGACAGGTGGCCGGCCAGCAGCGGGTCCTGGAAGAGCACCACCTGGGCCAGGTGGTCCTCGACGAAGAGGAGTTCACCGGCGGCGCCCGGCCGCTGCGGGGCCAGCGCCAGCAGAGTCCGCGCCCAGCGCAGGGAGGCGCCGGCGTCGGCGCGGGCCACCACCGGCCCCACCACCGCCGAGCCGCCCCGCAGCCAGCGGACGAGGGTGCGGTGCATGCCGGGTACGGGGTCGGGGATCAGCAGGTACGGTTCGGGCCCGTGCAGGTAGGCGATCACCTTGGTGGGGGACAGGCCCGGCGGGGGCGGCCCCGGCGCCGCGGAGAGCGCCACCGCCTGGACCGTGCCGGGGCGTTGCCGCGGTGCGGCGTCGGCGGCGGGTCCGGGGGGCCGGCGCAGCACCAGTTCCCCGCGCTCGCCGACCGGCAGGGTCAGCGCATCCACAGCGCCCCCTTCCAGGGGGTGCGCGGATGGCGGTGCCGGGTCCGGGGGCCCGGCACCGGGCGGCCGGCGGGGGTGCCGGGCCGGTCGGGGGTGAGGCGGCCGGGGGCGGGCCGGGAGGGGGTGGGCCGGCCCGGGGCGGGCCGGTCGGGGACGGCGGACGGGGATTGCGCGGACGGTCGACCGCCGGGGCAAGGGTGCACCGGAATACCTCCCTGGGAACTGCCGGCCGCGGGCGGGCCGGTCACCAGAGAAAGAGGGCCGATCCGAGGTTTCGTCCCGCTGCTTTGCGAATCCTTTGCCATTCGCGAGGTGTCGGTGGCATCCCGCGGGCGGGGTCCGGCCCGTAACCGGCCGACCGTCGGCGCACGTAGCAGCGGGGGTGGACGGCCCCGCGCCCGACCCACCGCCCGGACCGGCAACACCGCAGGTAGACCAGCACTGTGACCCGGAGCCGGGCGCAGGGTACATTGCCCTACCGGCCGGTTCAGTGCGGCACCGAGCCGGACCCCTGTGTCCCACACCGTCCGGACGCGAGCGAGGCCACGATGCGACTCAACCTCAATCAACTGGCGATTTTCGCACAGGTCATCGAATGCGAGGGATTCTCGGCGGCGGGCCAGGTCCTGTTCCTGAGCCAGTCCTCCGTGTCGAAACAGGTTCAGAACCTCGAAATAGCCCTGCGCACCCAGCTGGTCGACCGCTCAGGCCCGAAGATCCGCCCCACCCTGGCCGGCGAGGTCCTGCTGGCCCAGAGCAAGGAGGTCCTCGCCCTCGCCGACCAGGCCGTCGAAGCCGTCCACGCGGCGGCACTGCTGCGCCGCGAACCCCTGGTCATCGGCAGCACCAGCACCATCGGCCACCACCTGCTGCCCGCCCTGCTCCAGGAACTGCGCCGCCGGGAACCCGACGCGCAGCTCAGCCTTGCCGTCAGCACCGCCGACCAGCTCGCCGAGGCACTGGAGGAGGGCCGCACCGGCGTCGGCCTCAGCGGCAGCCCGCTGCCCCCGGGCCGGTACCGCTCCGAACGGCTCGCCGGCGACGACATGCTGCTGGTCTGCCCCGCCGACCACCCGCTCGCCGGACGGCGGATCGCCCCCGCCGACCTGGCCGGCGAGACCTTCCTGCTGCGCGAATGCGGCTCCCAGACCCGCCGTCAGCTGAAGGACCTGCTGCACTGCTGGGAACTGTCCGGCGCCCCGACCCTCGACCTGTGGGGCACCGAGGGCGTCAAGGAGGCCGTCCGGATCGGCCTCGGCGTCGGGCTGGTACCGCGCCGGTCCGTCCGCTTCGAGCTCCGGCACGGCGTGCTGGCCGAACTCGGTGTCAGTCCGGCCCCCGAACGCCGCACCGTGATGGCCAACTGGACGCTGGCCCGCCCGCTGACCGCCGGCGAGAACCAGCTGCTCCCGCTGCTGCGGGACGTCTCCCGGGCGACCGCCGGAGCCTGACCGCCCGGCCCGGCCCCGCCCTGGGCAACCGGGGCCGGGCGTGCCAGGATCGCGTGGCGAGGGTGAGCGGCGCCCGGCCCGGGGAGGAACTGCAGTGGTGCTCTGGCAGGGGATCAACTTCACCGCGGACGGCCACGAACCCACCACCGCCGAGGAGTACTACCGGATCGCGCTGCACTGCTGGAACAGCGACCCGCACCGCCCCGCGACCACCTTCTTCCTGGAGACCGCCGCGGCCACCGGCCACCCAGCCGCCGTCGAACTCCTCGGCCACGTCCGCTACGTCCAGGGACAGTACGCGGACGCCGTGCCCTGGCTGCGGCAGAGCCCCGGATCCCCCCGGGCCGCCTACTACCTGGCGACCCTCTCCCACCACGGCTGCCCGCCGGCCGGCGTCGCCCCCTCGCTCGACGACGCCGCCCACTGGTACCGCGCCGCCGCGTCCCTGGGCGAACCCGAAGCCATGCTCGCCCTCGCCGACCTCTACCTCGAGCGCCAGCTGCCCGTCACCCGCACACCCGCGGACCACGCCCTGGAGCTGCTGCTGACGGCCGCCGACGGCGGGCACCCGTACGCCCAGTACCGGGCGGCCGAGCTCTACCGCACCCTGTACGGCGACACCGGGCGCGCCGCCGCCCTGTACCGCGCCTGCCTGGACAACCCCATGACACCGCGCCACGCACTCGCCACCCTGATGACCCTGCAGAGCCAGGCACACCTGCGGGAGATCACCGCGAACCAGGCCTACCAGCAGCGACAGCAGCGCGGCGACGCACTCAACCCCCCGCACCGCCGCGACGACTTCTACTGAGCACACGACCCCGGCACGGGACTCCGGCCCGACCGCCGGTAAATCGGTGGGCGGCCGCGGCCCGCCCCGCTATGGTTCTGCCTGCGGGCGGCTCCGCGGCGTGCTTCCTTCTCCTCACACCCTGACACAGAACAGCGCGCCCCCTCTCCGCCCGCCTCTCCTCTTCTCTCATCCTCTCGGGGGATCCTTCCGTATGACCCGAGTCGCCGCGTCGGTCACCGACGCCGACCTGGACACCTTCCTGCTCCGCCGTCGTGGCGTGGTCTGCGTCCCGACCGCCGGCCTGCTCCCCGCCGCCCACCCGTGGAACGCCGACGGCCTGGTCGCCCTCGATGCCGACCTGGTCCAGCGCGGCTATCTGCTCACCGCCCAACTCCGCTCCACACTGGGCCGGTTGACGCCGACCGTGCTGGCGCAGACCGGCGGGGCACTGCTGGCGGCCATCGACCGGCTGCTGGGCGCCGACCGCCGGCACCTGACACTGTTCCACCGCTTCCCCGACGCGGTCCCGGGCCACGCACACCTGCTGTACTCCCGGACGATGCGGGCCTTCCTGCTCAACCAGCCCCGCCAGCCGTGCGCCCACTGCGGCCGGACCGGCGCCGAGGCCGGCATCGGCGCCCTCGCACCCTGCGCCCACCTGCTGTGCACCGGCTGCCACCGGGGCCTGACCGCCGAAGGCCGGGGCGGACAGTGCCCCCTGTGCGGCACCCCGTTGGAGGACGGCACGTACCTGGGCGAGGACACCCGGACCGGCCGGATGGCCGCCGAGGACTTCGGTGGTGAACAGACGCTGCGCCCGCTGCGCCTCGCCGAGGGCGACACCCTCACCGTCGCCACGGTTGAACTGCACCGCCTGCTCGCCCGCCGCACCCCGCTGACCCCGCAGGACCGCGAGGACCTGGAGACGCTCCTCGCCCTCGCCCCCGCGGACCTCCCGGACCGCCTCCCCGAACGGATCCCCGTCCGCGAGACCAAGGCCGTCGTGCTCGCCGCGCTGCTGCGCCGCGACCCCGCCTCGGCCCTGCCCGTCCTCGCGGAGCGGATCGACACCGCGACCGATGTGCTGCGGCTGCTCTGGGCCCGGTCCGGCGCCGAACCGGACCTGCTCCCCGCGACCGCCCGCCGCCTGCGGCTGCGCAACCTGCCGCGCGCTCTGCGCCGCGACCTGCTGGCGATCCTCGACGCCCTGCCGCTCGCCGCGCTCTGCGAAGACCTCCGCCGCCACCGGTCCGCCTGGCTGCGGGCGGGCGAACTGCTCCACCCGTACGAGTACCGCACCCGCTTCCCCGCCGTCGCCACGGCGTTCGCCCTGCTGCGGGAGACGGACCTGCGCGCACACCCGGTCGGCCGGGAGCTCGCCGAGCAGCCCGCCCCACTGCGCGTGGTGGAGTCCGGTGGCCGCACCAGGCTGGGATTCACCGGCTTCGCGGGGCTCGTCGAGGGCCGGCTCGCCGCCGGCGACGTGCCCGGCGCCCTGCGGGCGCTCGCCCGCCGCCCCGGCGAACTCGCCCGCCGGCTGCACCACGTACTGCGCGTCCAGGCCGCCACCGCACCCGGCGACCCACTGCCCGACGACGCCCTGCACGTCATCGCCGAGGCGCTGCGCCGGGTCGCACCGGGCCCGCTGCTCGGCGCGTACGGGCGGCTGCGCGGCGCGCGGGAGTACGGCGAGCGACGCCTGTACTTCCCCCGCGGCGCGGTCTCGCTGGCCCACGCCCGGGAGGATCACGGCACCCTCGTGCCGGACGAACTGAGCCGACCGGTCTGCGAGTTGATCGACTCGGAGCTGCTGCGGCGGTGCGCGGGGGAGCGGTACGACCTGGCGCTGCTCGACGAGGGACTGGCCGACCTGGTGGCCCCGTTCGCCGAGCGGGCCGCCGCGAGGACGCTGGTCTGCGTACCGCGCGGCAGCCGGCTGCCGCTGCCGGCGGGCGAACGCCTGCGGCTCTTCCTGCACTGGATGCAGCCGGACCACCTGCGGGTCGACCTCGACCTGTCGGTCGCCCTGTACGACGCCGACTGGCGGTTCACCGGGATGTGCGACTTCACCGAACTGGTGCACGGCGACCGGGCCGCCGTCCACTCCGGCGACCTCGTCTCGGCCCCCGCGCCGGACGGCGCCACGGAGTTCGTCGACCTGGACCTCGCCCGGCTCGCGGCGGGCGGCGCCCGGTACGCCGTCATGATCGTGTTCAGCTACAACGACGTCTCCTTCGAACAGCTCACCGACGCCTTCGCGGGCTTCATCCAGCTCGACGCCGCCGACCGCGCCGCCGGACACTACGACCCCAAGGCCGTACGCCAGCGGCTCGACCTGGCGGGTGACGCCAAGGTGTGCGTCCCGATGATCGTCGACCTCGCCGACCGCCGCTACACCTGGACCGACCTCAACACCGGCGCCGACGGCGGCTTCCACAGCGTCCGGCGGCACCACGAGGAGGTCGGCCGGCTCGCCCGCGACGTCCTCGCCCACTTCGCCCCGGAGCAGCGCGCCACCCTCTGGGACCTGGCCGGCGCGATGGCCGCCGCCACCACCGACGAAGTCGTGGTCCGCGGACGCGACGGCGGCGCCGCACGGACCTGGCGGCGCGCGGAGCACGAGCCGGTCGAGGCCTTCGCGGCCCGGCTGCGCACCTGGCGGCAGCCGGATGGGCCGGGCCCGTCCGGACCGGAACTCACCGCACGCCTGGCCGGCCGACGAGCGCTGGTCGCCCTCGTCGACGCGGACCTGCCCGCGCCCGAGAAGCTGTCCGGCACGGTGTACCGCCTCCACCCCGGACCGTTCGACGCGGCGCCCGAAGAACTCGAGCGGCTGACGGCCGGGGACCTGGTCGCCCGCTTCGCGCCGTCACCCTGAGCCCTCACCCCGCCCCCGGCCCCGTACCCCGACCCCGCCCCCTCACCCGACCGGTGACGGCCCCGCCGCCGCGGCCGCGTAGCGGCGGGCCAGCAGCGCGAACGCCCGGCGCAGCTCCGGCGGCCCGACCACCTCGATCTCCGCGTCGAACGCGCCGACGGCCGCCGCCAGACCCGCCCACGACCACGAGCCCAGGGTGAGCCGGCAGCGGTCCGGGCCGAGTTCCTCGACCAGCCCGTCACCGGCGTACCGGGACACCGTGGCCGCCGGCAGGCCGAGCACCACCTCACCGCGGCACGGCAGCGCACCGGAGCCGTCGGCACCCAGGAACCGGCCGGCCACGAACGCGGCCACCTCGCCCCCCGGCACCTCGCGCGGGGTGAAACGCGGCCCGGTCGGGGTGCGCGGCGCCATCCGGTCCGCCCGGAAGGTGCGCCAGTCCCCGCGGTCGAGGTCCCAGGCGACCAGGTACCACCGCCCTCCCCAGGTGACCAGATGGTGCGGCTCCACCCGGCGCGGCGCCCCACCGGAACCGCCCGCCGGGCCGGCGTAGTCGAACCGCAGCACCTCCCGGGCGTGGACGGCGGCGCCCACCGCCGCCAGCACACCGCCGTCGACCTCCGTCCCCGACCGGCCCCCCGGCCGCTCCACGGCCGTCACCCGGAGCGTGTCGATGCGGTGCCGCAGCCGCGCCGGCATCACCTGCCGCACCGTGTTCAGCGCACGGGCCGCGGCCTCCCCGATCCCCGCGCTGGAGGCGGCGGCGAGCTGCAGCGCCACCGCCAGGGCGACCGCCTGCTCGTCGTCGAACAGCAGCGACGGCAGCTCGGCACCCGCGTCGAGCCGGTACCCGCCCTCCGGACCCTTGGTAGCCGCGATCGGATAGCCGAGCCCGCGCAGCCGGTCCACATCACGCCGCACGGTCCGCGCGCTGACCTCCAACCGCTCCGCCAGCAACGCCCCCGGCCAGTCCCGGCGCGCCTGGAGCAGGGAGAGCAGGGCGAGCAGTCGCGCTGAGGTCGTCGGCATGGACCCCATCCTGCCCCCGGTAGCGGCCAGAACCTGACCGCTACCCGTGCGAGTGTGGTCCCGTTCCCGTACGAGAGTGACCGGAGAGGCCCCGAGCGCCATGACCGCGAGACAACCGAGGCCGGCACACCGGGCGAACCGACCCGACAGCGGCCGGAGGACCCGATGACCGTCCTCGGCACCCGGGCCCTCAACCGCGCGACGCTCGCCCGGCAACTGCTGCTCGAACCCGCCGACCTGCCGGTCCACGACGCCGTCGCACACCTCGGCGGCCTCCAGGCCCAGGAACCGCAGGAACCGTTCACCGGGCTCTGGTCACGGCTGCGCACCTTCGACCCGGCCGCCCTCTCGGAGCTGCTCACCGACCGCCGCGTGGTCCGCACCCACCTGATGCGCCGCACCGTCCACCTGCTCACCGCCGCCGACGCCCTCGCCTGGCGCTCCCGCCACGACGCCATGCTGCGTCAACGGGTCCTCGGCACCTACCGCCGTGAACTCGCCGGGGTCGACCTCGACTAACTCGCCGCCGCGGGCCGGGCCGTCCTCGCCGACGACCGGCCCCGCACGATGACCGAACTCGCCCGGGCCGTCGCCGACCGCTGGCCGGCCCCCGGACCGCGCCCACTCGGCGAAATGCTGGTCGCCGCCCTCGTCCCGATGGCCCAGCTGCCGCCCCGCGGCCTGTGGCGGACCAAGGGCGGAGTACGCAACCTCCCGCTCGCCGCCTGGCTCGGCCGCGAGATCGACCCGCCGTCCCAGGACCCCGCCGACCCCGTCGGCCAGGCCCTCGTCCGCCGCTACCTGGCCGCCTTCGGACCCGCCGCCTCGGCCGACCTGCGCGCCTGGTGCGGCCTGGCCGGACTGCCCGCCGCGGTCGCCGCGATCCGCGGCGACCTGGTCACCTTCCGCGACGAGCGCGGCCGGGAACTGCTCGACCTCCCCGACGCACCGCGCCCCGACCCCGACACCCCCGCCCCCGTACGGTTCCTCCCGGCGTTCGACAACGCGGTCCTCGGCTACCACGACCGCCGCCGGATCATCGACGACGCCCACCGCGGCCTCTCCGTCGCCGGGGAGCGCGTGGTCCTGGTCGACGGCCGGGTCGGCGCCACCTGGACCACCCGGGCAGGCACCGTCACCGTCACCCCGCTGCGCCGCCTCGCCCGGGCCGAACGCACCGCCGTCGCCGAACAGGGCCAGGCCCTGGCGTCGTTCCTGTCCGACGGCGACAGCGACCGGGCCGAGGTCACCGACCCCCCGGACTGAACGCCCCGGGCCCCGGCGGGCGGCTGGCCCGAACGGGCGGCGCGGGCCCGGCGGCCCGGCGTGTCCGCCCGCCGGACCACCCGGCGTCCCTACGCTCGGCGGGATGAGCGGACCCGAGGAGCGAGCGCCCACCGAGACCGGCGGTCCCGCCCTCGACCGACTGCTGGCCCTGTCCGACGGCGTCTTCGCCATCGCCGCCACCCTGCTGGTGCTCGACGTCGCGATCCCGGCCGGCCTCTCCCCGGACGACTACCGGCAGGCCCTGCACGACATCCTCCCGCCGCTGGCGGCGTACGGGCTGAGCTTCCTGGTGATCGTCGAGTTCTGGCGCGGCCACCGGGAGATCTTCGAGTACGTCGGACGCCCCGACACCACCCTGACCAGGCTCGCCCTGCTGGAACTCGGCCTGGTTGCGCTGCTCCCCTTCCCGACCGCCCTGCTGTCCGAGTACGGCGACCAGTGGCAGTCGGTTGCCATCTACTCGGCCGGCGTCGCCGCCGTGGACGTCGTCCAACTCGCCATCGTGCTGCACCTGAAGGCACACCCGGGAATCCTGCGCACCGGGCTGCCCCGCCACGTCGTACGCGCGCTCGTCGTCGAACTCGTGGGAACGATCGTGGTCCTGACCGCCGTCGTCGTCATCTCCTACACCTTCACCTCCGCGACCAAGTGGCCCTGGCTCGCCCTGATCCCGCTGAAGGTCGCGGCCGGCCGCTACGGCCGGCCGGACGAGGAGAAGGGCTGACCGGACGAGCAGGGCTGACCGGCGAAAACCCCGGTGCGCGCCCCGCGACGGTGGGGGAGACTGCACCGATGGACACCACCCCGGCCGCGGAGCCGGTCGCCCGGGCGCTGGCGCTCGCGCACGCCGCCGACCCTTCGGACCCGGACCCGGACCAGGACGCATACCGGTCGCTGCTGCGGCAGGCCGCCGCCGACGGACCCGGATCCCTGACGCTCGGCCGGGAACTGATCCGCTCGCCCGACCCCGTCGACCGGGAGGCGGGCTGCGCCCTGCTCGGCCACGCGGGCGACCGGCACGAGGAGCTCCGCGCCGAGGCGGCGACCGCCCTGATCGGCCTGGCGCGGCGGGAGAGCGGGAGCGGGGTCCTCGCCGCGCTGGCCCGCGCACTCGGCGGGACGGCGGACCGGCGCGCCGTCCCCGTCCTGGTCACCCTGGCCGGTCATCCCGACGCCGGGGTGCGGGAACAGGTCGCCGCCGCCTTCCCCGGGGTCGCCACCGGCCTGCCGGACGGCCCCGACACCGCCGCGCTCATCACACTGACCCGCGACCCGGACCCGCAGGTGCGCAACTGGGCGACCTTCAGCCTCGGCCTCCAGCTCGAGACCGACAGCCCGGCGATCCGGGCCGCCCTGTGGGAACGCACCCGTGACGAGGACCCGGACGCCCGCGAGGAGGGCATCCACGGCCTCGCCCGCAGGCACGACCCGCGCGCCGTTCCGCTCCTGCTGGAACTGCTCGGCCATCCCGACGGCGCCCACACCCTGACCTTCCACGCGGCCGCCGTGCTGGGCGCCCCCGAACTGCTGCCCGCGCTGCAGACGTACGACGCCGACGGCACCGGGGTCGACGACGCAGTGAACGCCTGCGACCCGGTGCGCCGCGCCCGGCTGGACGCCGCCGCCTGGGACCTGCTGTGCACACTCGACCGGCTCCGCCCCGACCTGCGCGCCGCGCTCCGGGCACCGCGCTTCGACCCCGGCCTGGAACTCACCCTCGGGTCCGCCCCCGAAACCCCGACCTACGACCTCGAAGCGCTCCTGCGCCGGGCCGCCGACGACCCCACCCGCGCCGCCGACCTGGTCGCCGCCGACCACCCACCGGACCCGGATCAGCGGAGCAGCTCCGCCAGCTGATCCGGGGCGCCGTCAGGCCGGGGGGCGTTCGTCCAGGACCTGCTGGAGCTTGCCGGTGCGTGGGTTGGTGACCAGCTCCGACCGCGGGACCCACTCGACCTGGAGGTGGTGGATGGCGCCCGACGCCACCTCGGCCGGGTAGAGCGGCCGGGCCGTGTACACCGCCTCGATCAGCCTGCCGCTCAGGTCGGCGGGCGGCTGCTCGGTGTACCCGAGGCGCAGGATCAGGCCGTCGCGGCCGTCCCAGCGCCGCTGCACCATTTGCATCCCGGCGATGAACCGGTCCGGATCGGCCTCGATGAGCACCGTACGGATGTCCTCGGTCGGCATCGCGACGGTGCCGACCCGGGCGCCCTCGACCGAGCGGCCGAGCAGCCGGAAGCGGCGGCACTCGGTGTCGAGCCACTCCGCGCGGTCCCCGGCGGGGTAGCGGATGATCGGCATCAGGGTGCGGAACAGGTTGGTGACCAGGACCCGGCCGGGCACCCCGGGGGTGGTGACGGGCTCACCGGTCACATCGTCGACGATCTCCACCATGGTGCGGTGGGGGAACGCCTCGTGCACCCGGACGTCGTCCCCGGGGACGGGCGCGGCGACCAGCCCCGCGTCCACCGAGGCGTAACCCAGCGACGAGACCGCCGCCTTGGGGAAGGCCCGGGACAGGATCGGCCGCAGGTCGGCGAAGAGCAGGTCGCCGCCGAACAGCAGCAACTCCACCGAGTCGGCGCTCTCACCGCGCCGCACCAGGCACTCCGCCACCGAGCTGAGCTTCATCGGCTCGCCCGCCAGCACGTGGACGCCGAAGCTCGCGATCAGGTCGGCGATGTAGTCGTCGGAGGCGGCGCCGCCGACCGGCAGCCGGACGTTGTCGACCGGCGCGTGGTGCAGCGCGTTCTCGACGTACAGGAACCCGCCGTACAGCTCGCCGGCGCAGAACAGGTTGGCCACCCGGTGGCCCGGCTTCAGCCCGGCCTGGACCAGGCCCGCGCCGAACGCGGTCACCGAGTCGGCGTGTTCGGTGCGCGACCAGGGCGAGAGCTTCGGCGCACCGGTGGTCCCGCCGGTCTTGTAGACGCCCGCGTCGGTCAGCGGCGCGGTCAGGACCTGGTTGTCCGGCCACCGGTTGGCGGCCCAGAACTCGGCCTGGTCGATGATGGGCAGTTCGGTGAGGTGCGAGACGGTCCGGGGTACGTCGCGGTACACCCGGGCGTAGAACGGCGAGTGGGTGCGGGCATGGTCGACCAGCTCCTGAAGCGGTTTCGCGGGCACTGCCTCTCCTTATCTGCCGTCGGTGCCGGGGGAGTCCAGCCGGTCGGGGTCGGGTCGTCCGATCCAGGTACGGGCGAGCGTCTGCACGGCCGAGCCGTCGCGGTCGGCCAGCTTGTGGTCCAGGTACTCGGCCGCCCACCCGTTGGCGGGGACCCGGAAACCGGGCCGCTCCGCGAGCAGGGTCCGCACCACGACCCCGGCGACCTCCGCCGCCGGCTGCCCCGCCGCCTCCCAGCCCTGGCCGCCCACCCAGGCGAGATAGTCGGCGAAGGTGTCGGCGTACGGGCCCGAGGCGGCCTGGATGGTCGCCCGGTTGATGTCGGGGAACACCCCGAACTCGGTGTCCGGTACGAAGCCCGGCACCACCAGCGACACCGTCACGCCGTGCGCCCCGGCGACCGGGGCCAGGCTCTCCATGAACCCCTCGACGGCGAACTTCGCCGCGCAGTAAGCCTCGTTGAACGGCTGGCCGACGACCCCGTGCACACTGCCGATGGTCACCAGCCGTCCCCGGGCGGCCCGCAGCAGCGGCATCGCGGCCCGGCTGACCGCGACCACACCGAAGAAGTTCACCTCCAGGTTGGCGCGCAGCGCCGCCATCGTCGACATCTCCATGGTGGGGTCGGAGTTGGAGACGCCGGCGTTGTTCACCACCGCGTCCAGCCGCCCGTACGCCCGCTCGACGCCCGCCACGCACTCCGTCACCGAGTCGGCGTCCGTGACGTCCAGCCGGCGCACGTCCAGCGTCACGCCCGCCCGGTCGGCGGCGGCGAGCAGCGCGTCCGCCCGGCCCGGATCCCGCACGGTCGCCACCGTGGTGAACCCGGCGCGTGCCGCGCGGACGGCGGTGGCCAGCCCGATGCCGGACGAGGTCCCGGTCACCAGGACCGTCCTGCCGGGGTCAGCCGTCATGACGCGGTCTCCGTCAGGGTCGGCTCGCTGCCCGGCCCGGCGGCGGTGACGTCCGCCCCGGCGGCCCGCTCCCGTCCGGCCGCGTCCAGCAGCGGCTGGAGCCCGGCGGCGGGCAGGAAGGAGAACGCCGCCAGCAGGGTGCCGCCGGCCATCACCACCCGCGCCGCGTCCAGCACCCCGAGCGGCCCGGTCAGCAGGGCCACCCCCACACCGCCGACCAGCGCCGCCAGCGGGATCACCCCCCAGGTCACGGTCCGGAACGCCGCGTGCATCACCCCCTGGTGGCGGGCCGACATCCGGGACTGCCGGATCGGCGCGCTGCACACATTGATGCAGGACATGAAGAAGCCGTAGCAGCCCATCGTCACCGCGATCACCGGCCCGGCGGGCAGCGCGGGCGCCGCCAGCACGCCGAGCCCGACCAGGCAGTGCAGCAGCAGCGCCCAGGCCATGGTCCGCCCGGTGCCCAGGCGCCCGCTGATCCGCGGCGCGACCAGCGCGCCGACCAGGGCGCCCGCCGCCGCCACCGACATGGCCGCACCGAACACCCCCGCCGACACCCCGAGGCCCCTGTACGCGAGGATCGGCAGCACCGTGACGAAGACCGGACCGCCGGAGTTGAGCGTCACCGCGGCCACCACCACCCGCCGCAGCACCGGATCGGCCCAGTTCAGCCGGAAACCCGCGGTCAGCCGCTCCCACACCGTGCCCTCGACGACCGTCCGCTCGCCCCAAGGCCGCATGGAGCGGAAGCACACCGCCGAGACCAGGTAGCTGGCCGCGTCCACCAGCAGCGCCGCCGCGCCGAGCACGCTGTAGAGGGCGGCCGCGATCGACGGCCCGGCCACCTCCGACACCGAGCCGCTGCCCTCCAACCGCGAGTAGGCGCTGACCAGTTGGTCCTCCTCCACCACGGCGGGGACGGCGACCAGATACCCGACGTTGAAGAAGATGGTGGCGCCGCTGATCACCGCCACGCAGCCGAACAGCAGCGGCGTGGAGAGCGCGTCCTGCCAGTACGCCAGCGGGATCAGCGCCACCGCCGCCAGCCGCACCAGGTCGCAGGTCAGCATCGTGCGCCGCTTGTCCCAGCGGTCGACCAGCACCCCGGCGACCGGGCCGAGCAGCGGAATGCCCAGGTACTGCGCCATCGCCACCACGCCGACCTGGAGGGCGCTGGCGTGCAGGGCGAAGATCATCAGGGTCGGCACCACGAACACGGTGACCCGGTCGCCGACCGTACTCACCGTCTGGCCCGCCCAGAACAGGTTGAACCCGCGGCCCAGGGAGGCCGGCCGGCGCAGCTTCACGACCCCTCCCTGACCACGAAGTCGGCCGTCTTCCCGGTCCGGTCGTTGCTGACCAGCGCGTCCACCGCGAGCACCCGGAAGGACTCCGGGTCGTGCAGGAAGGCGGTACTGAGGGTGAACGTCGCGGACAGCAGCTCCCGGCGCAGACCGTCGAGGTCCACCGCCGCACCCTGGCCGGTGAGCAGCAGGACGTCCACACCGCTCGCCCGCCCCTTGGCCTCGGTGATCAGGACCTGCGCCCGGGACACCCCGGGCTCCCGCTCCACCCGCGCGATGAGCTCGTTCACGTGCAGCCCGAGACCGCGGACCTGCACCACACTGTCGCGCCGCCCGAGCACCCGCATCGCGGCACCCGCCCGGCCGCACGGACAGGACGTCAACTCGCCCGCGTCGCCGGTCCGGTAACGCAGCACAGGGTTGAGCATGTCGGGGTTGAGCGTGGTGAAGTCCAGCAGGTCGCCCTCGCCGACGTGCACCAGCTGCTCGGGCAGCGGGTGGAAGGTGTCGGCCGGGCAGTCGGGCGTGTTGGTGCCGACCACCCAGGTCTCGGTGGAGCCGAACATGCCCCAGCGGCGCGCGTGCGGCGCGACCACCGCCATGTCCTGCTCCAGCTGCGGCTGCCACGCCTCGCCGAGCCACAGCACCTTGCGCAGCGCGGGCAGTTCCAGCCCGGCGGCCCGCGCCCGGGCGAACCACAGCCGCAGCACGCTGGGCGTCCCGCCGATCGCGGTCACCGAGCGGGCGGCGAAGAACGCCAGCCAGTCCTCGTACTCGTCGGCGGTGACCGAGCCCAGCGCGATGACCTGGCAGCCGGACCGGTCGGCCAGTCCCGCCGCCAGGAAGTGCGCGCCCCACATCCGGCCCGCGCCCCAGGCGTTGACGAACACGTCCGTGCGCTCCAGCGGCTGCCAGTGCGCGTACACCCCGGCCATGTAGAACCCGGTCGGCGCGTAGCCGACCTTCGGCGCGCCGGTGCTGCCGCCGCTCTGGAACAGCCAGGTGGCACCGGTCGCGGCCCGGGGTTCCAGGTGCGCCAGCGCGACGTTGAGGTCGTCCTTGGCCAGCGGCGGGAGCGCCGCGAGCCCGTCGAGCGTCAGCGGCCCGTCCAGGCCTTCGTAGCGCTGCGCCAACTCCGGTACGGTCCTCAGCAGTTCGAGGTTGCGCCGGGCGACGCCCAGCTGCGGTCCGGCCGCCTGCGGCGGCAGCGAGAACTGGTCCGTCATCTCGACTCCGTTCCTGGGGTGAGGGTGGCCGCGGTGCCGGCCGAGCCGTTGGCCAGCCACTTCGCGTGGGCGTCCCGGTAGGCGGCGAACCGCGCCCGGGTGATGTCGCGCTGCAGGGTACGGCCGGGGTCGTCGTAGTCCGGGGCGATCACCCCGTCCGGCTCCAGCTCGGAGAACCAGTACCGCTCGCCGTCGAACAGGAAGTCGACGCAGAAGAACGGGATCGGCAGTCGCTCGGCGAAGTACGCCGTCGCCGCGGCCAGTTCCGCCGGCACCGGCGGGAACTCCATGATCCCGCCACGGCTGGCGTTGGCCACCGGCGAGCCTGGCAGCGGGATCCGCTTCATCACCGCGTACGGCTTGCCGTCCACCACGTACACCCGGTAGTCGACCGTGCCGTCCCCCAGGTACGGCTGGACCACCAGCGTGGTGTCGCCGCCCTGCGCCAGACTGGCCAGCCCCCGGATGTCCTCCCGGCTGCGCGCCAGGTTGATCCCGCCGCCACCGCACCACCCCGACGGCTTCACGATCGCCGGGTACGTCATGTTCGCCAGCGCCGCCTCGTACAGGTGCTTGCCGACGTCGCGGCCGGTGCCGATCCGGACCGTGGGGATCGGCGGCACCGGGGAGCCGGCCAGGGCCAGCATGGTGGCCAGCTTGTCGTTGCCGACCAGCGAGACCTGTGGGGGGAACGGCAGGTAGAAACCGGCCTGTTCGAGCACGGCGTACAGCTCGTACTGGTTGAAGATGTCCATCGCCTGGTACGGCAGCGAGTACAGCGCCGTGACGAACAGCGTGTCGTCCGGGGAGACCTGCTCGCCGTCCACGTAGACCCGCGGGCGGGCAGGGTCCGTGGCATCCACCGTGACCGCGTCGGGCGCGTGCCGGGTCCAGGACATCCCCGACTCCTCGGCGACCTCCGCGTACAGGTCCCAGAAGAAGTCCTGCCACATCGCCGTCGCCCGGGTCGACTCCCGGTCGGGGAAGATCCAGCACATCCGGCGCAGCGGGCCGGGCCGCTGCGCCGGACCGGCGGGTTCACGCATCGTGGGTATGCTCATTGCGATCCTCACAGAGAAGCGGTCGACGGCCGGTCGGCGAGCCCGACGCCCGGTCCACGGAACTCCGCGACGACCACCCCCCGGCCGGTCGCGCGACAACACCGGCCCTACGGACCGACCCGCCGGGTGAGACCACGGGCGCGCGGCGGCCCGGCACAGGGCCGGCGCGTCACATCGGTGTCGGGGCTCATCCGGGTTCGGTTCTCCACCAGGGCTCGGGTGCGGCGCCGGACCGCTGACCGGCAGTGACGCACCGGCACGCTCCGGACGAGGAGAACTCTCGCAACGCCGGTGAGCCATGTCAATGGTTCGGAATCCGTAATGACTCTTCGTCAAATGACCGCACACGGAACCCAATCGGTGCACTTCTTGACCTGATCCGAAAGGGTGGACCGGGCCGCCCGACGACGGCATGATCGACCGGATGACGAGCGACGCCGCACGCGGCACACCCCACCTCGCCGACCCCGCGCCCGGCGCCAGGACCGCCGGATCCGGATCGACGCCGATCACCCGCGCCCCCGGCTCGACCCGGTGGAGCAGCAGCGCCTGCGAACCCGTGCCGCAGCCCACGTCGACGATCACGTCCCCGGGCCGGGGAGCCACCTGCATCGTCAGCAGGCCGCGCCACGGACGTTCGCTCAGCAGGGCTGGCACGGGGTCGTAGCGGCAGGTGGGCGCGAAGCGGCCCGGCGCGGGAGTGGAGGCTCGTTCCGTCGTGCCCGAAGTCCCGGCCGGTCCCCACCCGCCGGTCGTGAACGAACCGCTCGCCCGTCGGGGGCCGGCCCCGGCGTCAGGCGATCCGGCCGACCACGGCGCCGACCACGCCGAGCACGGCCACCGCCGCCGCGTTGGCGGTCGGGTAGAGGGCGAGGACGGCGACGAACTCACGGATGATGGCGCTCGGCCAGTAGTACGGCGCGGTGTGCGCCCCGAGCACCTGGCCGGGCAGGCCGGCCCGCCGCGCCAGCACGGCGGAGCGCAGCACGTGGAAGGTGCTGGTGACCACCACGCAGCGGTAGCCGGGACCGTGCTGCCGCTCCATCACCACGCGGCTGAACCGGAGGTTCTCCTCCGTGCTGACCGACCGGTCCTCCTGGGCGATCCGGCCCTCCGGGCACCCCAGCGCGGTCAGGTGGTCGGCCATCGCCTGCGACTCCGGCACCCGCTCGTCGTCACCCTTGCCACCGGAGACCAGCACGGCCGGCGGCCGGCCCCGGGCCGCCTGCACCTGGTACAGCCCCCAGGCCCGCTCCAGCCGTCCCGCCAGCAGCGGCGGTACCTGGTCCCCGTCGGTCAGCCCGGCGCCCAGGACGACCACGAAGTCGACGTCCCGGCGGGTGGTGAGGCGCCCGTACAGGAAGGCGTAGCCGAGGAAGCAGACGAACAGGAACCCGAAGTACCCGGCGACCAGCAGGGTGCCGCCCGCGACGGCGCGCAGCGCCGGGGAGTCGATGTGCACGGCGGCGAGCAGCAGGGCGAGCAGCGCGAGCAGGGTCAGGCCGAGCAGCAGCGGCAGCAGGTTGGCGAGCCGGCCGCCCTCGGTCCGGAGCATGGTGACGCCGTTGGCGAGCAGGAAGAGCGCCACCGCGAGCAGGCCGAGCCCCGCCGCTGCCGGGATCGCCGCCGAGGCGCTGTCCACCACGACGGCCGGGAGCCGGGCCAGTTCGCCCAGTACCCCCGCGGCCAGGAAGAGCACGGACAGCCCGAGCAGGACGGCGTTGCCGAACCGCCGCCGGTCGCGGCGCACCCCGACGGCGAAGACCACGAGGAACGCGACGGCCAGAGCGTAGGCGGGCATGCGCGCATCCTAGGCAGGTACGCGCGCCGCCGGCCGGTGCCGCGCCTCGGGTGGTCGGTCGCGTGTGCGTCGCAGGCGGCCGTCCACCACTCGGACAGGTCCGGGCTTTCCGTTATCCCGGCCGGCCCGGTGGATCTCCTTGGGTGACAGACGGTCACCGTGCCGGCCGCCGCGACGCGGCCGGTCCGCGGGCCGGTGCGCGATCCGAGCAGCTCGGACGAGTTCCTGGAGGGACAACGGTGGCACAGCCAGCCACGGCCACGCTCACGGATGCCGATCTCGCCGCCGGCATCCGGGCCGGCGGGGAACGGTACCTGCCGGCGGCCGAGGAGATCGCCCGCCGGCACTCGGACGCGCTCCTCGCCCGGACCCGGCCGTGGTGCCGTGGCGGCCGCAGCGCCAAGGAGCTCACGGACGAGGCCTTCGCCGAGGTGCTCGCGGCCGTCGCCGCCGGGGGCGGTCCGTCCCACGCCTGGCGGCCCCGGCTGGTGGAGACGGCCCGACGGCAGGCGGCGCAGTGGGCCGACGCCGGGCGGGAGGCCGCCCTGTCGGCCGGGTTCGCGGCCTGGCTGCGGTCGCTGCCGCGGGTGGAACCGGCGTGCTCGGCGGCGGACGCGCTGGCCGCGGCCGAGGAGGCGTCGACGCTGCTGCGGGCGTTCCGGGAGCTGTGGGAGCCGTGGCAGGCCGAGCTGTGGCGGTACCTGGAGCCGGACGCCGAGCGTGAGGGGGACCGGCCGGCGGACGGGCTTGAGGCCGCCCCGGCCCCGGCGCCCGCGCGTGAGGCGCTCTTCGACGCGTACCAGCAGGTGTACGTGTCGCGGGCCTCCTCGCGGACCTGCCGCCAACTGGTCGCCAGGCTGGGCGACGCCGTGCGGCGGGACGTCATCGCCGCGGACGACGGCCTCGCGCGCCACCTGTACGGGTGCGCCGCCTGTGCCGACGCCCGGGCCGAGCTCGCGGCCATCCGCGACTGGGACCGCGACCCGCTCCGGCAGGGGCTGCTGCTGTGCACCGACGGCCCGTCGGCCGGCTCGGAGGCGGGGGCGGTGGCCGTGGTGGGGACCGCGGAGGGGCCGGACGCGACGGTGACCACCGTCCTTCCCCTGCCTGCGGACCTCGCCGGCCCTCCGGCGGCCGTCGCCGCCCGCCGGTCGCCCGTGCCGTCCCGTACGGCGGTCGGTGTCGTCCTCGTGGTGGCCGCGCTCGCGGGGATCGTCGCCGCGTCCACGGCATCGGACGACCTGCCGGACCGGGTGGCCGCCTCTCCCGCTCCGGCCGGGCCCGCTTCGCCCGTCGCACCGGTGAGCCCGTCGGTGTCGACGGTGCCGACCGCCACCCCGTCCCCGAGCACCCCGCCGTCGGCCGACGCCGCCGCCTCGGACGATGCCCCGACCGCGGCGACCGGCCCCGGCCCGACGGCCGCTTCGCGCAGCGCGTCGGCGGGTACGTCGGCGGGGACATCGGCCGGTACGTCGGGTGGGGGCGCACCGTCGCCGGGGCCGCTGCCGGGGGCGTTCCGCCTCATCGACGTAGCGGGCGGCCTCTGCGTGGGCAGCGTGGGCGACACCGCTACGGCGCTCGCCCTGCTGCCCTGCACCGGTGACCGGTCACAGGCCTGGCAGCGTCTGGCCGTGGGCAACGACCTCTACCAACTCCGCAACGCCGAGGATGGGTTGTGCCTCGACGGCACCAGCGGGTCGGGCAATGTGGTGGCGGTGGCGCTGCGGCCCTGCCGGCCGGCCGGGCAGTACCCGGAGCAGCTTTGGCGGTTCGCCGTGGACAGGACGCCGACCACCTTCCGGCTGTGGTTCGCCCCGCAGGTCGCCGGCAGCGACTACGGCTCGCACCTGCTCGGCCCGAAGGAATGGTCGGGGAGTGCGCCGCCGCCGGCCGGATCGCCCATCGTCCACCAGCCCAACTACTACAACGACGACGCCTTCGTCTTCACGACCGGCTGACCGGATTCGTCGACCGCCGTCGTCGACTGCCTTCATTGCTTGCCGTCGTCGCCGGCCTTCGGGGTCGGGCAGCGAGGTGCTTCAATGTCCCCCATCGGATTGACAGTTGATCAGATGAAAGCAGGCAACGGGGATGCGGAAGTCGTACTACGCGGCGCACGTCTACATGATCCTGGGAGTCGTATCGGGGCTGTACTACCGGGAGTTCACCAAGGCCCACGACTTCACCGGCGACACCCAGCTGGCCCTCATGCACACCCACCTGCTCGCGCTCGGGATGCTGGGCTTCCTGATCGTCCTGGCGCTGGACAAGCAGTTCCAGCTCTCCGGCACGAAGCTGTTCACCTCCTTCTTCTGGTTCTACAACGCGGGCATCTCGGTCAGCGTCGCGATGATGTTCGTGCACGGCACCGAGACCGTGCTCGCCGACCCCGTCCCCGAGGCCGTTCCGCTGATCGCCGGCCTGGGGCACATCCTGCTCACCGTCGGGCTGATCCTGCTGTTCGTCCTGCTCGGCAAGCGCCTCAAGGAGCCCGCCACGCCGGCCGCCGCGACCGGGCCGGAGCCCGCGCAGACCCCGGCCTGACCGGACCCGCCCGCCCTGCCGCGCCGCGGCCCGGGCCCCGGCGGGGCCAGGACCGTGCCCGATCCATGGGCGTGGTCGGGCGGTTACGCCGCGGGCGGTGCCTTGGGTGGTGGGGCGGGTGTCCGGGGGAGGCGGCTGTCGGTGGGGTCGAAGGACAGCAGGGCGGCCGACACCAGGAGGGCGGGCAGCACGGGTGCGGCCGGGTGGAGCCAGCGGAAGGCCGCGCCGGCGGCCGCCGCGCCGGTGATGAACTGGCCGACCACGGCGAGGTTGCCCGCCAGGAGGCGCCCCCGGCCGACGAACTCGGCGATGGTCGAGGTGAGCAGGCCGGTCAGGAAGGCGGTCGGGGAGCCGCCGCCTGCGGTGGCGCGGGCGCCGGCGTTCTGGCTGCCCATCGCCGCCGCCGTGAGGACCAGCAGCGTCGTGCGGCGGGCGGCGTCGGGGGCGCCGTCCGAATCCAGCCAGCCCGCAACCACGAGCCAGAGCAGCGCGGTTTCGAGGAGCAGCCCCCGCCTTCCGGAACCGGGGAGGCGGCCCCGGCCGGCGGCCAGCAGGGTGCCCACGGCGGCCCCGAAGACGTAACCCAGCAGCGTCGCGCCGACCGGGCGGGCCGCGCCGAAGTGCGCGGTGCCCACGTATACGCCCAGCAGGGCGGAGTTCGCGGTGACCACGCTGGTGAACACGCCACCCAGGGCGAGGAATCCGAACGCGTTCGCGGCGCCCGCGGCGAGCACCAGCAGGCAGCGCGTCACGGCGGCCCGCCGCCCCGGCGGCAGCCCGCGCGGGCGCGCCTGCTCGGCCGGCGTCATGCCGTTCGAGGGGCGGGATGCGGCGCCGTACCCGGCTGTTCGGGGCCGCTCCCGTCGGCCGTTGCCCCGGCCGGCGGGAACTTCCGTCTCGCAGCCATGGTGTCCGGCCCTCCGTTGTGTCAGGTGACCTACCAGAGATAGCGGGCCGGTCGGAGCGGTGGACGCAGCGCGCCGGTCGGGGCCCGGGAACGCCACTCGTTGAGCCGATCCGTTTCGACCCGGCCGCCGGTGCCGCTCCGGCGTTGTCGAGGATTGATCAAAAGTCTGAGCTTCTCTTGAGGCACGCGACCCTCGCACACTGCTTGACTGATCATCACAAGGCATTCGCACAAGGGGGATTCGTTCACACCATGTCCACGCCCATGACCCGTCGCATCGCCACCACCGTCGTCGCCGGACTGGCCACCGCCGCCCTGCTGGGCACCGGAACCGCCAACGCGTCGATCATCTCGAAGGACGGCCTGCGCATCGGGGCCTACCAGAACAGCCTCAGGAGCAGCACCGAGCCCGGCGCCGCCGAGACGCTCCAGCAGTTCGACGCGCTCTCCCACGACCAGCAGGTCAAGTACCTCGACTACACCGAGGACCCCGACAACCTGAAGGCCCTGCTGGAGGAGGCCGCCGACGCCCCCGCGCCCGGCACCACCGTCCACCAGCTGGTGAACCTCAAGGGCGGCGACGTCCAGATCGAGACCGACAGCGACGCCAAGTTCACGCCGGACCCGGACGCCGGCGACGCGGTCGCGGCCGGCGGCAAGCTGAGCAAGGGATGGTGGGAGACCACCTACACGGTGAAGCAGAAGATCTTCGGTGTCACCGTCACCAAGTTCAGCCTGTGGGTGGACTACTACACCAACGGATCGAAGATCACCAAGGTCGACCACGCCGACTGCGCCAAGCGGAACTTCAACGCCGCGGTCTCCATCAGCCACAGCGTCCCCAAGGCGTCGCTGTACGGCGGCGAGGCCAACGGCGAGGTGATCTGGGAGGGGTCGATCATCTACCGGGGCTTCGGCGTCGAGATCGACAAGCGCCACCACGTCACCGCCAACGCCTACGGCTTCAAGAGCGGACAACCGCCAGGGCTACGCGATCGTGGCCGTGATGGGCCTGTTCTGGGTGGCCTCGGCCGCACTGATCACCTTCGCCGAGTCCCAGCACTCCGG
>NZ_JBEZIR010000091.1:0-35581 GCF_040651175.1 Kitasatospora sp. NPDC048540 | reverse complement strand
CGCGCTGAGCGAGGGCGGCGACGCCCAGGCGGCCGCGTACGTCGAGTGCGCGGTCGACGGCAAGGTGCTGTGGGGCGTCGGCATCGACTCCAACACCGTGCTGGCCTCGCTGAAGGCCATGGTGAGCGCCGTCAACCGGTCGCAGCGCGGGTAGTTCGTGGTGCCGCCGATCGGCGGCCGTGACGCGTGCCACACTCCTCACGGGTGTGGCACGCGTCACAGATTTATCCATCGGCACCCGTTCGGGGTGCTGACACGTGCCGGTAACCGTGGCAACATCGACGCACCGGAAGCCGGGTCGGTGGGACGTCCCGACGGCCGGTCGCGTGACCTGCCCACTGATGCGCAGGCCGCCTGCCATGTCTGGGGAGTGGCACCGTGACAGGGTTGTGGGGTGTCCGCCCTCGCTGGCGGACGGACGTTCTCGGTGAGTTCTTCTGCCCCGGCTGCGGCGGGGACCGCAACTACCGCCGGCAGCACGGCCGGCGGTGGCTGCGGCTGCTCGGCAGCCCGGTGCTGCCGCTCGGCCCGGTGATCGGCTGCGTGCAGTGCACCTCCTGCCACGGCCGGTACGGCACCGAGACGCTGGACCAGCTCACCTGCGTCCGGCTGGCGGCGATGCTGCGGGACGCCCAGTACACCGTCGCGCTGGCCACCCTCGCGGCCGGCGGCACCGCCAGCCGGGCCGGCCGCGAGGCCGCCTGCGCGGTGGTCCGCGACGCGGGCTTCGAGGACAGCGGCGAGGCCCAGGTGCTGGCCGCGCTGGCGGCGCTCTCCGGCCACAGCGGCGGCGAACCGCTGGACGTGGACGGCGTGGGCAGCGGCCTGGCCGTCGAACTGCACGCCGCCCTGGAGCCGCTCGCCCCGCACCTGGCCCAGCAGGGCCGCGAACGCTTGCTGCTGCAGGGCGCCTGGATCGCGCTGGCCGACGGCCGCTACCTCCCCGAGGAGCGGGCCGCGCTGGCGGTGGTCGGGCGATGTCTGAAGCTCTCCGAGTCCCAGGTCGGCGAACTGCTGGCGGCCGCCACCCGCGCCCCGCACTGAGCCGCCGGTCCGTCCCCGAAGGCCGCTCCGCACCCGCACCACCGCCCCAGGACCGGGCCCGACCCCCTTCCGGGCCCGCCGTACCCCGCACCGCCACGGGCGCTCCCCCCACCGCCCCGGGTGCGGGCGCACGGCTGCCCGCCCGCCGGATGGCCGGAGGGGCCCCGGGGTTGCGGGACAATGGTGGGATGTCCACACTGTCCGACCGTCCCGGCCGGGAACCGGCATGAGCCTGTTCCGCGACGACGGCGTGGTGCTGCGCACCCAGAAGCTCGGCGAGGCCGACCGGATCATCACCCTGCTCACCCGCCAGCACGGCAAGGTGCGCGCGGTCGCCCGCGGCATCCGCAAGACCAAGTCGAAGTTCGGTGCCCGGCTGGAGCCGTTCTCCCACGTCGACGTGCAGTTCTTCAGCCGGGGCAGCGACCTGGTCGGCCGTACCCTGCCGCTGTGCACCCAGGTCGAGACGATCGCCCCCTACGGCGGCCCGATCGTCGCCGACTACACCCGCTACACGGCCGGCACCGCGATGCTGGAGACCGCGGAGCGCTTCGCCGAGAACGAGGGCGAGCCCGCCGTCCAGCAGTACCTGCTGCTGGTCGGCGGCCTGCGCACCCTGGCCGCCGGGCAGCACCAGCCGCACCTGGTGATGGACGCCTTCCTGCTGCGCTCGCTCGCCGTCAACGGCTACGGCGCCAGCTTCACCGACTGCGCCAAGTGCGGGCTGCCCGGCCCCAACCGGTTCTTCTCGCTGCAGGCGGGCGGTGTGCTGTGCACGGACTGCCGCGTGCCCGGAAGTGCCGTACCCTCCCCTGAGACACTGGTACTGCTCGGGGCGCTGCTGTCGGGGGACTGGCAGACGGCGGACGGCTGCGAACCCCGGTACTGGCGTGAGGGCAGCGGGCTGGTGGCCGCCTATCTGCAGTGGCACCTGGAGCGGGGCATCCGCTCGATGAGATACGTGGAGAAGTGAGCATGGTCGCGCGACGGCTGTTCGGCAGCAAGCAGCGGGTGTACCGGACCCCGGACCCGCACCCGAGCGGCGCCCGGCCGCCGAAGATCCCCGGCGAGCTGGTGCCCAACCACGTCGCCTGTGTGATGGACGGCAACGGCCGCTGGGCCAAGGAGCGCGGTCTGCCGCGCACCGAGGGCCACAAGGTCGGCGAGGCGGTCGTGCTGGACGTGCTCAAGGGCTGCCTGGAGATGGGGGTCAAGAACCTCTCGCTGTACGCCTTCTCCACCGAGAACTGGAAGCGCTCCCCGGACGAGGTGAAGTTCCTGATGAACTTCAACCGGGACGTGATCCGCCGCCGCCGCGACGAGATGGACGAGCTGGGCATCCGGATCCGCTGGGCCGGCCGGATGCCGAAGATGTGGAAGAGCGTCGTCCAGGAGCTCCAGGTCGCCCAGGAGCAGACCAAGGACAACGACGCGATGACCATGTACTTCTGCGTCAACTACGGCGGTCGGGCCGAGATCGCCGACGCCGCGCAGGCCATCGCCCGGGACGTCGCGGCCGGCCGGCTGGACCCGAAGAAGGTCAACGAGAAGACCTTCGCCAAGTACCTGTACTACCCGGACATGCCGGACGTCGACCTCTTCCTGCGCCCCAGCGGCGAGCAGCGCACCTCCAACTTCCTGGCCTGGCAGTCCGCCTACGCCGAGCTGGTGTTCCAGGACGTGCTCTGGCCGGACTTCGACCGCCGCGACCTGTGGCGCGCCTGCGAGCAGTTCGCCCGGCGCGACCGCCGCTTCGGCGGTGCGATCCCGAACGCGGTCGAGGACGGCTCGGCGGAGCTGCCGGCCCAGCGCTGAGCGGTGGGGTACGCGTGGGGCCCGGGTTCCTCGGAACCCGGGCCCCACGCGCGTACCCGCCGGTTCAGGCCTTCTTGGCGCACTCCGCGCAGGTGCCGAAGATCTCCAGGGTGTGCGCGATGTCGCTGAAACCGTGCTCCGCGGCGACCGCGTTGGCCCAGCGCTCCACGGCGGGCCCCTCCACCTCGACCGTGGCGCCGCAACTGCGGCAGACCAGGTGGTGGTGGTGCCCGCTGCTGCACCGGCGGTAGACGGCCTCGCCGTCCGCGGTGCGCAGTACGTCCACCTCGCCGGCGTCGGCCAGCGACTGCAGGGTCCGGTACACCGTGGTCAGCCCCACCGAGTCACCCCGGTGCTTGAGCATGTCGTGCAGCTCCTGCGCGCTGCGGAAGTCCTCGATCTCGTCCAGGACCGCCGAGACGGCGGCTCGCTGCCGAGTCGATCGCGCGCGCGGCGACGGGCCTGCGGTGGTCACCGTGAGTCCTCCTGGTGGTCGGGTGCTGTCGCACCTCATTGTGCCAGCCCGGAACTGGGCAGCGGGGCGTCCGTACGACGCCCGTCCTGCTGTCCGGGCAGTGCCACGTCGCACACCGCGGGGCCGTCCGCCGGCCGGGCCCGGTGCCGTCGCCGGGCGAGCGGCGCGGCCAGGGCGCTGAACACCGCGAACGCGGCGATGGCCAGCAGCACGATGGCCGGTCCTGACGGCACGTCGGCCTGGTACGAGCCGGCCACCCCGAGCAGGGCGACGCCGGTCCCGAGGCCGATCGCGGCGGCCTGGGTGGCCGCGAAGGACCGGGTGAGCTGCTGGGCGGCGGCCACCGGCACCACCATCAGTGCGCTGACCAGCAGCAGGCCGACCACCCGCATCGCCACCGTGACGGTGACCGCGGCGGTGACCGCGAGCAGCAGGTTGAGCAGCCGCACCGGGGTGCCGGTCACCCGCGCGAACTCCTCGTCCTGGCAGACCGCGAACAGCTGCCGGCGCAGGCCCAGGGTGATCGCGACGACCACCGCGGCCAGCGCGCCGATCACCACCAGGTCGTCCGCCGAGACGGTCAGGATGGAGCCCCAGAGGTAGCTCTCCAGGCTGCTGCTGCCGGCCTGCGGGCTCAGGCTGACCAGCAGCTTTCCGCAGGCCATGCCGCCGTAGAAGAGCATCGCGAGGGCGATGTCGCCGCGCTGGTTGCCGCGCGAGCGGACCAGCTCCATGACGATCGCGCCGAGGACGCAGACCAGCACCGCCATCCAGACCGGGCTGGTCTGGAAGACGAAGCCGAGGCCGACACCGGTGAGCGCGACGTGCCCGATGCCGTCGCCCATCAGCGCCTGCCGGCGCTGCACCAGGTAGATGCCGACGGCGGGCGCGGTCACCCCGACCAGCACGGCGGCGATCAGCGCCCGCTGCATGAAGTCGTACTGCAGCATCTCGGTCATGACAGCAGCCCCTGGGTGCTCCGGTGGTGGTCGTCGGCGTGCGGGTGGACGTGGTCGTGGCCGGGCAGCGCGTGCTGGCCGACCCCGCGCGGCGGCGGGCCGTCGTGGGCCACGCAGCCGTCCCGGAGCACCACGGCGCGGTCGATCAGCGGCTCCAGCGGCCCGAGTTCGTGCAGCACCAGCAGGACGGCGGCGCCGCGCGCCACCTCGCTGCGCAGGGTGTCGGCGAGCACCTGCTGGCTGTCCAGGTCCACCCCGGCCATCGGCTCGTCCATGATCAGCAGATCGGGGGTGCCGACCAGCGCGCGGGCGATCAGCACCCGCTGGTGCTGGCCGCCGGAGAGCCCGGCGACGCCGTCCGAGGCCCGCTCCAGCATGCCGACGGCGGCCAGCGCCCGGTCGACCGCCGCGCGGTCGCGGCGGCGGAACGGCAGCAGCCGGTGCTGCGGCAGCCGGCCGGTGGAGACCACCTCGCGCACGGTGGCGGGCACTCCGCCGGCCGCGGTGGTGCGCTGCGGCACGTACCCGATCCGGTGCCAGGCCCGGAACCGGCCGAGCGGGGTGCCGAACAGCTCCAGGCTGCCGCGCTGCAGCGGGACGGCGCCGATCACGGACTTGACGGTGGTGGACTTGCCGGAGCCGTTGGCGCCGAGCAGGGCGACCACCTCGCCCGGCCGCACGGTCAGGTCGATGCCGCGCAGGACCGGGCGCCCGCCCAGCGAGGCGGTGGCGTCGAGCAGCCGGACGGCCGGGGCCGCGTCGGCGTCGGTCGCGGGAGCGCCGGATGCGGCGGCGGGGTCGGGTGCGGCGGGGTCGGCCGCCTGCGGGATGGCGGTGCTCATGGTCGGTGTCCCCCTCAGCCGGTGGCGCCGAGCGCGGTCCGGAGGTTGGCGAGATTGTGCTGCATGACCGAGAAGTAGTCCTCGGTGGCCGGGTCCTTGACGCCCTCCAGCGGGTCGAGCACGTCGGTCCGCAGACCGAGGTCCTTGGCGACGGTCTCGGCCAGCCGCGGGTCGACCAGGGTCTCGAAGAAGATCGTGGTGACGCCGTGGGAGCGGGCCGCCTGCTGGATCTCGGTGAGCCGGGCCGGCGTGGGCTCGGCCTCCGGGTCGACGCCGTTGATCGCGACCTGCTCGAGGCCGTAGTGGTCGGCGAGGTAGCCGAACGCGGCGTGGCTGGTGACGAAGGTCTTGGTCGGTACGTCCTTCAGACCGTCGCGGAACGCGGTGTCCAGGGCCGTCAGCCGGTCGAGGAGCCGGTCGGTGGCGCTGCGGTAGTCCTCGGCGTGGGCCGGGTCCGCGGCGGCGAGTTCGGTGCCGACGCTGCGGGCGACCGCCGCGTAGCGGGTGGGGTCGAGCCAGATGTGCGGGTCGCCCGCGGGGCCGCTGTGCTCGTGGCCGGCGTGCTCGCCGCCGGGCTCCTCGTTGCCCTCGTCCAGGTGGTGGTCGACCAGCGGCGAGACGGCCGTCGCGTCGACCACGTGCTCGGCGTGGGTGCCCTTCACGGCCTGGTCGACGCTGGGCTGCAGGCCCTTGAGGTAGACCACCACGTCCGCGCTCTGCACCGCGCCGACCTGACGGGCCTTGAGCTCCAGGTCGTGCGGCTCGACCCCGGCGGGGGTGAGGCCGGTGACCTTCACGTGGCTGCCGCCGATCTGCTCGGCGAGGTAGGCCATCGGGTAGAACGACGCCACCACCTTCAGCCGGCCGTCGCCGTCGGCGGCGCTGGAGCTGCCACCGCAGGCGGTGAGCAGCAGGGCGCCGACGGCCGCGCTCGCGGCGAGGGCTATCGAGGAACGTCGGATCATCATGACAACCATTCTCATCTTGAGTGGAAATGATTGTCAACTCACTCGAATGGCTGATTGTGCAGCAAGGATGTGCGGGTGCGCCCCGGCGGTGGCCGGAACGCGCCCGGCGCGCGGTCAAACCGTGTGACGGCGGGGCCCGCGCTCCCGGTAACCTGGGGCATTCGGGTGCGTGCAACCAGCCGCGCCTTGACCGTGCCGTCGTACTGAAGAGAGCACTGTGGCCGCCGACAAGATCGACACCATCGTCAGCCTGAGCAAGCGCCGAGGCTTCGTCTACCCCTGCAGCGAGATCTACGGAGGTACGCGCGCCGCCTGGGACTACGGCCCACTGGGTGTCGAGCTCAAGGAGAACATCAAGCGCCAGTGGTGGCGTTCGATGGTCCACGCTCGGGAGGACGTCGTCGGCCTCGACTCCTCGGTGATCCTGGCCCGCGAGGTCTGGGAGGCCTCCGGCCACGTGGCGACGTTCAACGACCCGCTGACCGAGTGCCTCTCCTGTCACAAGCGCTTCCGCGCCGACCACCTGGAAGAGGCGTACGAGGCCAAGCACAACCGGCTGCCCGCCAACGGCCTCGCCGACATCAACTGCCCGAACTGCGGCAACAAGGGCGCCTTCACGGAGCCCAAGGAGTTCTCGGGCATGCTGAAGACGCACCTCGGCGTCACCGAGGACGCGAGCGGCCTGGCCTACCTGCGCCCGGAGACCGCGCAGGGCATCTTCACCAACTTCAGCGCCGTCCAGACCACCTCGCGCCGCAAGCCGCCGTTCGGCATCGCCCAGACCGGCAAGAGCTTCCGCAACGAGATCACCCCCGGCAACTTCATCTTCCGCACGCGCGAGTTCGAGCAGATGGAGATGGAGTTCTTCGTCAAGCCGGGCGAGGACGACCAGTGGCACGAGTACTGGCTCCAGCAGCGCTGGGACTGGTACGTCGACCTCGGCCTGCGGACCGAGAACATGCGCTTCTTCGAGCACCCGAAGGAGAAGCTCTCCCACTACGCCAAGCGCACCGTGGACATCGAGTACCGCTTCAACTTCGGCGGCACCGAGTTCTCCGAGCTGGAGGGCATCGCCAACCGCACCGACTACGACCTCTCGGTGCACAGCGAGCACTCCGGCAAGGACCTGCGGTACTTCGACCAGGAGTCCGGCGAGCGGTACTTCCCGTACGTCATCGAGCCGGCCGCCGGTCTCAACCGCGCGATGCTGGCCTTCCTGCTCGACGCCTACTTCGAGGACGAGGCGCCCAACGCCAAGGGCGTCATGGAGAAGCGCGTCGGCATGCGGCTCGACCCGCGCCTGGCCCCGGTCAAGGTCGCGGTGCTGCCGCTGTCGCGCAACGCCGACCTGTCCCCGAAGGCCCGCGGCCTGGCCGCCGACCTGCGCACCGCGTGGAACGTCGAGTTCGACGACGCCGGCGCGATCGGCAAGCGCTACCGCCGCCAGGACGAGATCGGCACGCCGTTCTGCGTCACCGTCGACTTCGACACCCTCGAGGACAACGCGGTCACCATCCGCGAGCGCGACACCATGGCGCAGGAGCGCGTCTCCCTGGACCAGGTGAAGTCCTACCTCGGTGCCCGCCTGATCGGCTGCTGACCGGGACCGCCCCCGACGGCCCCCACCGCCTCGCGCGGTGGGGGCCGTCGTGCTGCGGGCGGCCGGAGCGCACCCGGCCCGCCGGGATCGCCGTCCCGCGGGGATCAGCGGCTGCGGGAGCGGCGGCGGCCCTGGCCGCGGTCGGCCGGCCCGGTCGGCAGGCCGGCCGTGCGCAGCGCCGCCAGCGCGGTCCTGGCCCGGCTCTCGTCCAGCCGGGCGACCGCCGCGAGCAGCGCCCCGTACAGCTCGGGGTGCGGGGTGAGGGCGCGGCCGAACTCGCCGAGGCCGGTCGCCGAGCGCAGCGCGACCACCTCGCCGACCAGCGCCACCGCGAGCGGGCCGGCCAGCTCCGGCGCCAGTGCCGCGACCTCCGCCACCGGCCGCCCGGCCGCCTGGTGGAGCAGCGTCCGGGCGTCCCCGGCGCGGCCGGCGGCGTGCAGCTGCTCGGCCAGCCGGGCCAGCGCCGTGGTCGGGGCCGAGCCCCACTCCCAGAGCAGGGTCTGGCCGTCGGCGCTCTGCCCGGCCTGCTCCAGCGCGGCCAGCAGCTCCGGCAGTTCGGTGGCGGGCGCCGCGCGCAGCAGGTGGAACAGCTCGGCGGCCTCCTCGGCCAGCCCGGCCTCGCGCAGGCCGGCCAGGGTGTTCACGGCGTGCGCCGCCCGGCCGTCGGCCGTCGCCCGCGCCAGGAACCCGGCCGCTCCGGCCGGTCCGCCGGTGCGCAGCCGGACCGCGAGGCGGACCACGTCCGCGGGGGCCAGCGCCAGCGCGGCCCGGGTGGCGAGCGCCGCGGACTCGGTGCCGGAGCCCCGGCGGTGCAGGTCCGAGATCAGCCCGGCGAGTGCCACCAGCTCCTCGGGGCGGCGGGCCCGCGGGCCCTCGGCCGGTCCGGCGCCGGTCGTGGGCCGCGGGCGGGACTCCGTACCTGCCTCCGCCTCCGGTTCGGGCCGCGGCGTCGGCTGCGGCTCGGGCTTCGCCTCGGGCCTGACGCCGCTGAACCGGGCGCCGCGGATGGGCGCCGTCGCGGTCGGCGGCAGCACCGGCTGCGGCGCGGCGCCCGCCGCGTCGGCCACCGGGGCGGCGGCGCCCGCGAACCTGGCTCCGGTGGGGCGGCGCCGCGAGGCCGCCGGCCGGTCGCGCTCCTCCAGCAGCCGCAGCCGGTCGTGCTGTTCCCGGCACCGCTCGCTGAGCCCCTCCCGCAGCCGCCGGGCCTGGCCGAGCTGCCGCAGCAGCTCGTCCGGCGGTTCGGACGGCGGCTGCGCGGAGGCCCGCACGGCCTCGGCCAGCCGCCGCTCGCGCAGCGCCGCGTACTGCCGGGCGCGCAGCAGCTCGTCGAGCTCGGCCCGTATCGCCTCGACCTCGGCTGCCGGACCCAGCTCCTGGACTGTCATCGTGTCGGACCCGCCCTCTCCGCCCGAGGACTTCTGCCCCGCCCCCGGGCCATGCCTGGCAGCCATCCTGGCGCGCCGATACGGCAGGCGTGTTACGGGAGCGAGTCGGCGTTCTTACGGCTGGAAGAGGATCAACTGCCTTGCAGGGGGCGGCTACTGGGGTTTTCGCAGGCGGGCGGGGGTCAGACCGCGAGCCGGGCCCTGGCCTCCATCAGGGCGAAGCCGAGCAGGTTGAGTCCGCGCCACCGCGCCGGCGCGGTGGCCCGCTCGTCGTCCGCCGCCAGGCCGATGCCCCACAGCCGGTCCAGCGGACTGGCCTCCACCAGCACCCGGCCGCCGGTGCCCAGCAGATAGCCGCGCAGTTCCTCGCTGGAGCCGAACTTGGCGACGTTCCCCCGGACCACCAGCTCGAACCGTTCGGCGGCCCAGCGCTCGTCGTGGAAGCCGCGGACCTGCCGGCCCAGCTTCTTCGCCTCGCCCGGTGTCCGGGCGGCCAGGATCCTGGGCACGATCTCCTCGTCCCCGAACAGCCGCGCCTTGCCGGCCATCATCCAGTGCTCGGCCGTCGGGTAGCCCACCCCGTCGACGGTGAACCGCGCGGGCCACCACTGGCTCAGCGCACCGGCGCCGATCCGCCCGTCCCGCTCCGGGCGGTGGCCCCAGAACAGCAGGTACTTCGGCCGGGCGCCCGCCTCGACCAGCGCGGCGAGCTCCTCCCGCGTCCGGGTGTCGACCGGGGAGAGCGGCCCGGAGGGCCCGGCCGGCCCGGTGGGGGAGTCGTGGGTGGCGGGGGAGACCTGGCCGGCGGGGGGAACACTCGTCATGCCGCCATCGTGTCATCCGGCACCGACGGCGGTCCCGCGCTTTTCCCGACGCCCCGCAGGTCACCGCCGGTGCCCGGCCCGGCCCCGGGCCCCGGCCCTCGCCGGCCTCAGGCCACCGAGCGCGGCAGCCGGACGCTCAGCAGGGCGATCACCACCGAGCCGGCCAGCTGCACGGTGAGCACGACCGCGAGGGCGCGGGCCATCCCCAGGCCGGGGACCAGCCCCAGGAAGAGGGTGCCCACCGCCGCGACCCCGAGCGCCAGGCTGGACTGCTGGGTGGTCGCCAGCACCCCGCCGCCCACCCCCGCCTGCTCGGCGGGCACCTGAGAGAGCACCACCCGGAACAGCGGCATCCCGATCAGCCCCTGGCCGATCCCGGCCAGCGCGATCCCCGGCAGCATCCGAGGTACGGACAGCTGCGCCGGGTCGGCCAGCGCGACGGCGGCCAGCGCGGCCAGCCCGGTGCCCTGGACCGCGGCGCCGACCGTGATCACCCGGCTGCCGAACCGGCCGACCAGCCGGGGCCCGGCCAGCGAGGCGCCGAAGTAGCCGACCGCCATCGGGACCAGCGCCCAGCCGGCCGCCACCGGGTCCTGGTGCAGACCCTGCTGGAGCAGGATCGCGATGACGAACATGAATCCGCCGAACCCGGTGAAGTACGGCAGCGCGATCCCCAGCCCGCGCCGCATCTCCGGGATCCGGACCAGCGACAGCGGGACCAGCGGCACCCGCCCGGCGGCCTCGGTCCGCCGCTCGACCACCAGGAACGCGGTGGCCAGGAACGGGAACGCGGCCAGCAGCAGCCAGGTCCACAGCGGCCAGCCGACCGCGCGGCCCTCCATCAGCGGCACGAACAGCGCGAGCAGTGCGGCCGTCAGCAGCGCGGTGCCGGGCAGGTCCAGCCCGGCCGCCCGGGGAGAACGGGTCTGCGGCACCCAGCGCACCGCGAACACCGCGGTGGCCAGCGCGAACGGCACGTTGAGCAGGAACACCGCGCGCCAGCCGGTCCCGAACAGGTCGGCGGAGACCAGCAGGCCGCCCAGCACCTGGCCGATCACCACCGAGATCCCGCCGACCGCGCCGTAGATCCCGAGCGCCCGGGCCCGCCGGGCGCCTTCGGTGGCGGCGGTGATGGTGGCCAGGACCTGCGGGATCAGCAGGGCGGCCGAGGCCCCCTGGGCCACCCGGGCGGCCACCAGGGTCCAGGCCGTCGGGGCGAGGCCGCAGGCCAGCGAGGTGACCGCGAAGGCGGCGGCGCCGGCCACGAACAGCCGGCGGCGGCCGACCGCGTCGCCGAGCCGCCCGCCGAGCACCAGCAGCACCGCGAAGGCGATGCCGTACCCGGCGGCCACCAGCTCCAGGACCGCGGGGCCGGCGGCGAGGTCGTGGTCGATGGTGGGGAGGGCGACGTTGACGATGAAGAAGTCCAGCATCGGGAGGAACGCGCCGAGCAGCACGGTGGTGAGCCCGGCCCGTCCGAGCCCGGGGACGGCCGGGCGGCGGACGTGCGGAAGGGTCTGCGGCAAGGTCAGTTGCTGAGTCACGGATCCTACGATCCACCCCTTCGGAACCTGGTACCAGACAGTGTTTATCCAGGTATCAGAAGTACCTGGCACCCGGCACGCCGAGCGGGCATGCTGAGCGTATGAGCAGTCACGCCACCTCGGCCGCCCCCGCCCCCGCCGCGGCCCGCCGCCACGAGCTGGCCGCCTTCCTGCGCAGCCGCCGGGAGCGGATCGCGCCCGAGCAGGTCGGGCTGCCGGGGCTCGGCCGCCGCCGCACCCCGGGGCTGCGGCGCGAGGAGGTGGCGCAGCTCGCCGCGGTCGGGGTCACCTGGTACACGTGGCTGGAGCAGGGCCGGGACATCCAGGTGTCGGTGCAGGTGCTGGACGCGGTGGCGCGGGCGCTGCGGCTCGACCCGGTGGAGCGCGCCCACCTGTTCGCGCTGGCGGCGGCCGAGGACCCGGTCCCGCAGGCGGAGTGCTTCACCGTCACCGCGCCGGTGCGGGCCGTGCTCGACCAGTTCGACCCGCTGCCCGCGGCCGTGCTCAACAGCCGCTACGACGTGCTGGCCCACAACCGCGCGTACACGGTGCTGGCGGGCGACCTGGACCTGGTGCCGTTCGAGGACCGCAACGTGCTCTGGATGGCGTTCACCGACACCCCCTTCGCCCGGCACCTGGTCGACCTGGACGCGGCCCGGCGCAGCGTGGTGGCGCGCTTCCGCACCGCGATGGCCGAGCACGCCGCCGACCCCGGCTGGAAGAACCTGCTGGCCCGGCTGGCCCAGGCCGCGCCGGAGTTCGAGGCGGCCTGGCAGCGGCACGAGGTGGACGCGCCCGCCAACGGTCTCAAGCAGTTCGAGATCCCGGGCACCGGGCTGCTGCGCTTCGAGTACACCAACCTGTGGCTCGGCCCGCGCACCGGTGCCCGGGTGGTCGCCTACACCCCGCAGGACGCCGAGACCCGGGAGCGGCTGGCCGCCCTGCTGGGGTAGCGGGACGGCGGCCGCGGCGGCCCGGCCGGGCGCTGCGCCGGGTGGGGGACAATGGAGAGTCCCGAACCCCCTCCCTGAGGACTTGCCGCGCATGACGACCACGCCCGACCCCGCCCCGGCCGCCACCGAGTTCGCGCCGCTGGACATCGGCCCGATGCAGGTCTGGCCCCCCGTCGTGCTGGCGCCGATGGCGGGCATCACCAACGCCCCGTTCCGCACCCTGTGCCGCGAGCAGAGCGGCGGCCGGGGCCTGTTCGTCTCCGAGATGATCACCACCCGGGCGCTGGTCGAGCGCAACGCCAAGACCATGCAGCTGATCCGCTTCGACCCGAGCGAGAAGCCCCGGTCGATCCAGCTCTACGGGGTCGACCCGGTCACCGTCGGCAAGGCCGCCCGCATGATCGCGGACGAGGGCCTGGCCGACCACATCGACCTGAACTTCGGCTGCCCGGTCCCCAAGGTGACCCGCAAGGGCGGCGGCTCCGCGCTGCCGTACAAGCGCAACCTGCTGCGCGAGATCCTCCGCGAGGCGGTCTCGAACGCGGGGGCCCTCCCGGTCACCATGAAGATGCGCAAGGGCATCGACGACGACCACCTCACCTACCTGGACGCCGGCCGGATCGGCGCCGAGGAGGGCGTGGCGGCCATCGCTCTGCACGGCCGCACGGCCGCCCAGCACTACGGCGGCACCGCCGACTGGTCGGCCATCGCCCGGCTGCGCGAGGCCGTCCCGGCCGGGACCCCGGTGCTCGGCAACGGCGACATCTGGTGCGCCGAGGACGCGGTGCGGATGATGCGCGAGACCGGCTGCGACGGCGTGGTGGTCGGGCGCGGCTGCCTGGGCCGGCCCTGGCTGTTCAAGGACCTGGTGTCGATCTTCGAGGGCGCGGTGGACCCGGCCCGCCCGGCCTTCGCCGACGTCGCCCGCTCGATGGTCCGGCACGCCCAGCTGCTCGGCGAGTGGATGGGGGACGAGACCCGCGGTGTGATCGACTTCCGAAAGCACGTCGCCTGGTACACCAAGGGCTTCTCGGTCGGCTCCGAGCTGCGGGTCCGACTGGCCAACTCCAGCTCGCTGGCCGAGCTCAGCACCACCCTCGACCAGGTTGACCAGGCACAACTGTGGCCGGAGAGCGCGGACGGCCCGCGCGGGCGCACGAGTGGCAACAATCGTGTTGTCCTCCCCGAGGGCTGGTTGGACGATCCGTACGACTGCGCCCTCCCCAGCTCGGACGCCGAATCGGACACCTCGGGCGGCTGAGTACTACGCACTGGCGAAATCGGCCGCGGCGACCGGGAGGCCGCCGCGGCCCTGCCCTCTTGGACAACCTGGCCAAGAGGGCTCCTTTGAGGCAGATTTCGGCTACCTGGAGTCGCCTGCTCATCACCGCATGCCACGAAAGGCGCACTCCTGCTACGCCCGACGGTTGAGATGCGCCCGTGACGCTTGCCACATATCGTGGCGATTGACGCCCTGTCAGGGGTCTCCGGCGGGGTGAGCGGAGGTGAATCGCTTCCCGAAGGGGCTTTCCACCGGATCGGCGTCGCTGGATGCAGGAAATCAAGCCGGGGCAACACGGCGGTTCACCCGCCGCTACGCTCTGTCCGGTTCGTGTGATCTTGGCGTTTCGTTGCCTTCAATACTTGAAGCGTCACTCGCGTCAGCCGGACGATTTCACCAACAGAGGTAAACGCCCTGACGGGCATTCGATCTGTCGGGTCGCTGGGCGGCGCAAAGCTCATACGTCCAGCTAGGGGCGCGACAACGCCTTCGAAATGGGTATGTTCTCCGGCGTCAGGGCAACCGTGTGCGAGGAGACCGACCCGTGCCGTCCGAGCAGAAGTTTGTTTACTCCTTCACCGAAGGAAACAAGGACCTCAAGGACCTTCTTGGCGGGAAGGGTGCGAACCTCGCCGAGATGACCAACCTGGGTCTCCCCGTCCCTCCGGGGTTCACCATCACCACCGAGGCCTGCAAGGTCTTCCTGGAGACCGGCAGTGAGCCGGGCTCGCTGAACGACGAGATCAGCAAGCACCTGGCCGCCCTCGAGGGCGAGATGGGCAAGCAGCTCGGCCAGGCCGACAACCCGCTGCTGGTGTCCGTCCGTTCCGGGGCCAAGTTCTCCATGCCCGGCATGATGGACACGGTCCTCAACATCGGGCTCTCCGACGTCTCGGTGACCGGTCTGGTCGCCCAGTCCGGCAACGAGCGCTTCGCCTGGGACTCCTACCGCCGCCTGGTCCAGATGTTCGGCAAGACCGTGCTGGGCGTCGAGGGCGAGCTGTTCGAGGACGCGCTGGACGAGGTCAAGCGCGCCAAGGGCACCGAGAACGACCTCGACCTCACCGCCGAGGACCTCAAGACCCTGGTGGAGACCTTCAAGGGCATCGTGCTCGCGCAGACCGGCCGGGCCTTCCCGCAGGAGCCGCGCGAGCAGCTGGACCTCGCGATCCACGCGGTGTTCCACTCCTGGAACGGCGACCGGGCCCGCCTGTACCGCCGTCAGGAGCGCATCCCGAACGACCTGGGCACGGCGGTCAACGTCTGCTCGATGGTCTTCGGCAACCTCGGCGAGGACTCCGGCACCGGCGTCGCCTTCACCCGCGACCCCTCCACCGGCACCCAGGGCGTCTACGGCGACTACCTGCAGAACGCCCAGGGCGAGGACGTCGTCGCCGGCATCCGCAACACCCTGCAGCTGGCCGACCTCGAGCAGCTCGACAAGAAGTCGTACGACGAGCTGATGTCGATCATGCACACCCTGGAGACCCACTACCGGGACCTGTGCGACATCGAGTTCACCATCGAGCGCGGCAAGCTCTGGATGCTCCAGACCCGGGTCGGCAAGCGCACCGCCGCGGCCGCCTTCCGGATCGCCGTCCAGCTGGTCGACCAGGGCCTGATCGACCTGGACGAGGCGCTGCACCGGGTCACCGGCGCCCAGCTGGCCCAGCTGATGTTCCCGCGCTTCGCGCCCACCTCCGAGACCAGGCCGGTCGCCTACGGCATCGCCGCCTCGCCGGGCGCCGCGGTCGGCCGGGTCGTCTTCGACTCGTACACCGCCGTCAAGTGGTCCCGCTCCGGGGAGAAGGTGATCCTGGTCCGCCGGGAGACCAACCCGGACGACCTGGAAGGCATGATCGCGGCCGAGGGCATCCTGACCTCGCGCGGCGGCAAGACCTCGCACGCGGCTGTGGTCGCCCGCGGCATGGGCAAGACCTGTGTCTGCGGCGCCGAGGAGCTGGAGGTGGACACCAAGAACCGCAAGTTCACGACCTCCGACGGCCAGGTCGTGCACGAGGGCGACGTGGTCTCCATCGACGGCGCGAACGGCAAGGTCTACCTCGGTGAGGTACCCGTGCTGCCGTCCCCGGTGGTGGAGTACTTCGAGGGCACCCTGCACGCCGGCGCCGACGTCCAGGGCGGGCTGGTCCAGGCCGTGCACCGGCTGATGGCGCACGCCGACGTCCGCCGCCGGCTCGCGGTGCGCGCCAACGCCGACAACGCCGAGGACGCCAACCGCGCCCGCCGCTACGGCGCCCAGGGCATCGGCCTGTGCCGCACCGAGCACATGTTCCTCGGCGAGGAGCGGCGCAAGGAGGTCGAGCACCTGATCCTGGCCGACAACGACAAGGACCGCGAGCAGGCCCTGTCCTCCCTGCTGCCGCTGCAGAAGGGCGACTTCCTCGAGCTCTTCCAGTCGATGGACGGACTGCCCGTCACGGTCCGGCTGCTCGACCCGCCGCTGCACGAGTTCCTGCCCGACATCACCGAGCTGTCGGTGCGCGTCGCCCTCGCCGAGGCCCGCAAGGACCCGAACGAGAACGACCTGCGCCTGCTCCAGGCCGTGCACAAGCTGCACGAGCAGAACCCGATGCTGGGTCTGCGCGGCGTCCGCCTCGGCCTGGTCATCCCCGGCCTGTTCGGCATGCAGGTCCGGGCCATCGCGGAGGCCGCGGCCGAGCGCCGGCTGGCCGGCGGCGACCCGCGCCCCGAGGTGATGATCCCGCTGGTCGGCACCGTCCAGGAGTTGGAGCTGGTGCGCGACGAGTGCGAGCGGGTGCTCGCCGAGGTGGCCGCCTCCACCGGGGTGTCGCTGGACATCAAGTTGGGCACCATGATCGAGTTGCCGCGGGCCGCGGTGACCGCCGGTCAGATCGCCGAGGCCGCGGAGTTCTTCTCCTTCGGCACCAACGACCTGACCCAGACCGTCTGGGGCTTCTCCCGGGACGACGTGGAGGCCTCGTTCTTCACGGCCTACCTGGAGAAGGGCATCTTCGGCGTCAGCCCGTTCGAGACCATCGACCGGGACGGTGTCGGCGCGCTGGTCAAGCTGGCCGCCGAGGCCGGCCGGGCCACCCGCCCGGACCTCAAGCTCGGCGTCTGCGGCGAGCACGGCGGCGACCCGGACTCGGTCCACTTCTTCCACGAGGTGGGACTGGACTACGTGTCCTGCTCCCCCTTCCGGATCCCGGTGGCGCGCCTGGAGGCAGGCCGCGCCGCCCTCGAGGCGGCGGGCAGCGACTCGCGCTGACGGGGAGGGTCACACCCCCTCGAACGCGCGGTCCCATCGCTGACCGCACCCCCTCCGACCGGGGAGGGGCGCACGGCGGAGCTCGGCGCAGGAGAGCCGCCGTGCGTGAGCAGCCGGGGCGGGCACGGACAATGGCGTCCGAGCCCGCCCCGGCGGCGTTTCCCGGCAAGCTGGACCCATGACACGTCGCCGCCCGCTGCCCCTCGCGCTGGCCGCCCTCGCGCTCGCGCTGCCCGCGCTGGCCGGCTGCGGCGGCCCGTCCGGCCCGTCCGCGCCCGGCCCGTCCGCGCCCGGCCCGTCCGCCGCCGTGTCGTCCGCCCGGCCGTCCGGCGGCTGGGTGCCCAGCAGTTCCGCCCTGGCCGACGTCTGCCGTTCCGCCCTCCCGCGGCAGGCCGCCGACACCCTCGCCCTGATCGCCGCGGGCGGCCCCTACCCGTACCGCTCGGACGGCGTGGTGTTCGAGAACCGGGAGCGGCGGCTGCCCCGGCAGCGCAGCGGCTACTACCACGAGTACACCGTCACCACCCCGGGCTCGGCGGACCGCGGCACCCGCCGGGTGGTCACCGGTGCGGCGGGCGAGCAGTACTGGAGCGCCGACCACTACGGCTCGTTCCAGGAGATCGACAGCCGCTGCTGACCCCGGCCCGCCGGCCTGCCCCGCTCCGCAACCGGGACCGCCGCCCTGGCCCGGCCTCCTTGCGCCGGAGCCCCCCGGTCGCGAGGATCATGGCCATGCCCACCTTCACCGCTCCGGACGGAACCACCCTCGCCTACCGCCGGGTCGGCCGCGGCGAGCCCCTGATCTGCCTGCCCGGCGGAGCGATGCGGGCCGCCGCGTACCTGGGCGACCTGGGCGGCCTGGCCGCCCACCGCACCCTGATCCTGCTCGACCTGCGCGGCACCGGCCGCTCCGGCGTGCCGGCCGACCCGGCCGGCTACCGCTGCGACCGGCAGGTCGCCGACGTCGAGGCGCTCCGCGCGCACCTCGGCCCGGACCGGATCGACCTGCTCGCGCACTCCGCCGGCGCCTCGCTCGCCACCCGGTACGCCGCCGAGCACCCCGAGCGGATCGGGCGGCTCGCCCTGATCACCCCGAGCGGCGCCGCCCTCGGCATCCCGTTCGGCGACGCGGACTACCGTGCGGCGGCCCGGCTGCGCGGTGAGCGGCCCTGGCTGCCGGCCGCGCTGGCCGCCCTCGACGCCGTGCTGGCCGGCACCGCCACGCCCGAGCAGCGCACCGACCTGCTGCCGCTGCTGTACGGCCGGTGGGACGAGACCGCCCGGGCGCACGCGGCCGCCGAGGCCGGTCAGCGCAACGCCGAGGCCGCCGAGGCGTACCGCGCCGAGGGCGCCTTCGACCCGGCCGGTACCCGCGCCGCCCTGGCCGGCCTCAAGGCGCCGGTGCTGGTGCTGGCCGGAGAGCTGGACGGGGGCCCCACCCCGGCGCGGGCCGCGGAGTTCGCCGAGGCCTTCCCGCTGGCCGTCCACCGGGTGCAGGCCGGCGCCGGCCACTACCCGTGGCTGGACGACGCCGACGCCTTCGTCCGGACCGTCACGGACTTCCTCGCGCCCTGACCCCCGGCTCCGCCGTCGGTGTCGGCCGGCCGGGCACCGCCGGCCGCCGGTCCGCCGACCTGACCGGGTGAACCGGCCCGTGAAGGCGCGCCCCGGCCCGGCCGCCGCCCTAGGCTGCGGGCATGGCACATCTGCTCTCCGTGAACCTGGCCCACGTCCGCCCGAACCCCGCCACCCGGTCCGAGGTCAGGACCACCGGCATCGACAAGCGCCCGGTGGACCACCCCGTCCGGCTGCGCGCCCCCGGGCCCAAGGAGGCCGGGCAGGACGGCGGCCTGATCGGTGACCGGGTCGTCGACGTCCGCCACCACGGCGGCGACGACCAGGCCGTCTACGCCTACGCGCGGGAGAGCCTGGACCACTGGGAGCGCGAACTCGGCCGGGAGCTGGCGGGCGGCGTCTTCGGCGAGAACCTCACCACGGCCGGACTGGACGTGGACAGCGCCCTGATCGGGGAGCGCTGGCGGATCGGGGAGCAGGTCCTGCTGGAGGTCTCCTCGCCGCGGATCCCCTGCTCCACCTTCGCCCGCTGGATGGACGAGCGCGGCTGGGTCAAGCGCTTCGCCGAGGGCGCGCTGCCCGGCGCCTACCTGCGGATCGTCGAGCCCGGGGTGATCCGGGCCGGTGACCCGGTCACCGTCGAGCACCGCCCGGACCACGACGTCACCGTGGAGCTCTGCTTCCGGGCGCTGATGACCGAGGCCCAGCTGCTGCCCCGGCTGGTCGACGTCGAGGAGCTGCCCGAGGAGACCCGGGAGCTGGCCCGCAGGCGCACCGGCCTGACCCCGCCGTACGACCCCGAGGTCTGGGAGGCCGACGCCTGAGGGCCGGCCGGGCCCCGGGCGGGCCGAGGCGGTGGGTCCCCTCCCGGCCGGGAGGGGACCCACCGCGCTCAGGCGGCGATCAGTGGGCCGCCGTGTCTAAGACACTCCTGGTTGAGCGCCGGGTCCGGCGCGCTCGGCGAGGTCGCGGCGGCGATCCGCAGCTCGATGATGTCGCGGACGGCCTCCCACTCCTCGTCCAGGATGGAGTAGAACGCCGTGCTGCGGACCTCGCCGTCCAGGCCCCGCGAGTGGGCCCGGCGGACGCCTTCGCAGGTGGCGCCGAGCCGCTCGATGGCGGCCCGCGAGCGCGCGTTGCGGGCGTCCGCACGCAGCGAGATCCGCTGCACGCCCCAGGTCTCGAAGGCGTGGCGCAGCATCAGCAGCTTCGCCTCGGTGTTGATCCCGGTGCCCTGGGCGCGCGGCGACAGCCAGGTGTTGCCGATCTCGGCGGCGTCCGGCACGGCCAGCAGCGGATCACCGTGCGGCACGCCGGGGACCGGCGGCCACACCAGCGGGCCCTGCCAGTAGTCCAGTTCCAGGAACCGGGTGGAGCCGACCACCCGGTCGTCGGCGCAGCTCACCGTGGCGAACGGCAGCGACCTGCCCGCCGCCTGGTCGGCCAGCGCGCGGGAGACGTACTCCCGGGCGGCTTCCAGGCCGTGCGGAACGGGGGTGAAGGCGTAGGTCGTACGGTCCTCGGCGCCGGCCTCGGCCAGGGCCGCGGCGTGGTGCTCGGCGAGGGGCTCCAGCCGCACGGTGCGGCCGTAGAGGGTGACGGGTACGGGCACGGATCCTTCGGTCCTTCGGCGTTCGGAGGGGCCCGTCACGCCGGGGTACGGCACGAGGGCTGTGGTCTTTTCGCCCCGGCCCCGGGATCGGCCGCCGCGGTCCGCCGCAGCGTCCGGAACGCGGACCTGAGGCGGGGGCGGCGGCCCGGGAAGCGGGCAGCGCGGTGCCGGAACGGCATCGGGTCGACGGGACCGTACCGGCGGGGATGAGCGAGGGGACAGTGTGCGTCCGCGAGATGGCCGAGAGAGGAACGAGAGCGCGAAGGAAGCAGGCGGCCAGGTGAAGGCAAGGTGCGAGAGGAGTGGCTGGCCGCACACCGGACCGGGCCGTGTCCCACGACGTGACGGACGGCGTGGCGACGACGCGACGATGCGAGGCAGCGAGAGGACGATACCCGTCCGCGGGCGGTGCGTCACCTCGCATCGCGCGAACGGGGGCGCGCGAACCGTCCCGTCCGCCCACCGCGGCCGACACGGGGGCTCCTACCAGCGGTTTTCCGGCCGGGTGAGAAGATCGGCCGAGCAGGGGGAAGAGCGCCGGGCGCGCCGGGAATGCCGAGCGCCTCCGGCACGCTGGATTGAAGCAGGCGGCGGGGCGGTATGCGGTCCTCCGCCGTGGGCGGGCCCAGCAGGGCCGGTCCGGTGAGACGACGAGACGGAACGGGGTTGGGTGCGCCGTGCGTGATCCCAAGGAGCTGTACCAGCTGGAGCCGCTGGGCGTGGCCGCGGTGGCCGTGGCCCGCGACGCGGCTGCGGAGGCCGAGACCGGCCTGGTACTGCTGTACCACTTCGAGGGCTTCATGGACGCGGGCGAGGCCGGCGGTCAGGTCGTGGCGCACCTGCTGGAGCAGGGCAGCCCGCAGGTGGTCGCCAGGTTCGACCACGACCGCCTGGTCGACTACCGGGCCCGCCGTCCGGCGATGACCTTCGACCGCGAGTCCTGGACCGACTACGACCCGCCGGAGATCCTGCTCCAGCTGGTCCACGACTCCACCGGGGCGCCGTTCCTGGTGCTCACCGGACCCGAACCGGACACCGAGTGGGAGCTGTTCGCGGCGGCCGTGCGCGGGCTGGTCGAGGAGTTCGAGATCCGGCTGTCGGTCGACTTCCACGGCATCCCGATGGGCGTGCCGCACACCCGCCCGGTCGGGGTGACCCCGCACGGCAACCGGCTGGACCTGGCGCCCGGCTACCCCAAGTGGTTCGAGCAGGCCCAGGTGCCCGGCAGCGCGCAGGCGCTGCTGGAGTACCGGCTCGCCGAGTCCGGCCACGACGTGCTGGGCTTCGCCGTCCACGTGCCGCACTACATCGCCCGCTCGGCCTACCCTGCCGCCGCCGTGGTGATCCTGGAGGCGGTTCAGTCCGCGACCGGACTGGTGCTGCCCGGCAGTGAACTGCGGGTGCGGGTGGACGAGGTGTACGCCGAGATCGAGGACCAGCTCACCCAGGGCGACGGCGAGCTGCGCTCGGCGATCCGCGGCATGGAGGGCCAGTACGACGCGGTGGCCGGCGCCGAGGACCGGGAGAGCCTGCTGGCGCAGTCCGCGGACCTGCCTTCGGCGGACGAGCTGGGCCGGCGCTTCGAGGAGTTCCTGGCGGAGCACGAGCGCGGCGCGGACTGAGCCGGCCGGTCGGTGGATACCGTGGCCGGGGCCGGGATCGATTCCGGGCCCCGGCTCGTTCGTGTCCTCGGACACCCGGGGGACGGGCCGTCCGCGTCGGCAGATCGGCACAGGGCCGGGCCCCGGGGGAGTGATGAGCATGGCGTTCAGGCGGGCCGGCGCGCCCGGCGCCGCGGTGGCCTGCGCGGTGGCGGCCCTGCTGGTGCTGTCCGGCTGCGGCGGTGGCGCACCGGATCCGGGGCCCGCGCCCACCGGGCCACCCCCGTCCCCGGCCACGGCCGCCGCCTCGCCGTCCCCGGCACGGCCGGTCGCGGCCGGCCCGTACGTGGCGCTCGGCGACTCCTACACCTCCGGCCTCCAGGTCCCCCCGCAGCAGGGCACCCCGAAGGGCTGCGGCCGGTCCGGGGTCAACTATCCGTCGCTGGTCGCGGCCGGGCTGGGCCTGGCCGCCGCCGACTTCCAGGACGTCAGCTGCAGCGGCGCGCGGACCGCCGACCTGACCCGGGCCCAGCAGACCTCCGGCGGCGCCAACCCGCCGCAGCTCGGCGCGGTGACCGCCGCCACCCGGCTGGTCACGCTCGGCATCGGGGGCAACGACGTCGGGTTCATGGACGTCCTCGGGCGCTGCGCGATGGAGAGCATCAAGTACTCGGTGTCCGCCGCGCTGACCGCCGGGCCCGCCGCCGACGCGTCCGCCGCACCCTGCAAGGACCACTACACCGCCGCGGACGGCGGTGACGAGGTCGGCCGCACGATCGACGCGACCGGCCCGAGGCTGGCCGAGGCGCTCCGCGAGATCCGCCGACGCGCCCCGCAGGCCCAGGTGCTGGTGGTCGGTTACCCGGCTCTGCTGCCCGCCGATCCGGCGGCCTGCACGGCCGCGCTGGGGCAGGGCGTGGCCGCCGGCGACCTCCGCTACCTGGAGCAGAAGCAGGAGCAGCTGAACTCGGTGCTCGAGCGCGCCGCCGAGGCCGGCGGGGCGCGCTTCGTCGACACCGCCGCACCCTCGGCGGCACACCACATGTGCGCGGGCGACGCCGACCGCTGGGTCGAACCGCCGGTACCCGCGGCTGGGCTGGCACCGATGCACCCGAACGCCGCGGGCGAGCGGGCGATGGCCGCCGCCGTGCTCGCGGTGCTCGCCGCCCGCTGACGGCCCGCCGCCCGGCCGGCCTCAGACCGGCCGGACCCGGTGGACCTCGATCCGGACCGCCGGGTCGTCCAGGCACTCGCCGGTGGCCAGGTCGAAGCGCTGCTTGAGCAGCGGGGAGGCGACGTACACCCGGCCGTCCGGGGTGGCGCCGAGCAGGCCCCGGGAGAGCACGTACGCACCGGTGAACGGGTCGCGGTTGGCCACCGCGTGGACCGCGTCCCGGCTGTCGCGGAACACGGCCGCCTGCCGGCCGTCGGGGAGCAGGACCGCCACGCCCCGGCCCGGGACGAGCCGTTCCCAGGCGCAGACCGGCGTCCAGGTCCCCCCGCTCAGCAGCTCGACCCGGTCGGGGCCGGTGCGGGTGGCGGCGGCCATGGCGGTCGCGGTGGTGGTCGCGGTGGTCATCGGGAGCCCTCCAGGACGGGGGTGCGGACGAGGGAGGCGAGCAGGCCGGCCTCGGTGGCGAGCACCGCCAGATCCGGCTTGACCTGGTCGCGTTCGGGGGTGAAGCGGATGCTCGGGTCGGGTACGCCGGGGGCGTTGACGAAGGAGACGAAGCGCGCGAGCCGGCCGGGGTCGGCGAGGGTGGCCGCCCACTCGTCCTGGTAGTCGGTCACGTGGTGGGCCATCATCGCCTCCAGGTCGGCGGCGATGCCGAGGCTGTCCTCGAACACCACGGCCCGGACGTGGTCGAGACCGCCCTCGATCCGCTCCAGCCAGGCGGAGGTGCGCTCCAGCCGGTCGGCCGTGCGGATGTAGAACATCAGGAACCGGTCGGTGAGCCGGATCAGCTGGTCGTCGTCCAGGTCCTGGGCGAGCAGGTCGGCGTGCCGGGGGGTGGCGCCGCCGTTGCCGCCGACGTAGAGGTTCCAGCCGTTGGAGGTGGCGATCACCCCGAAGTCCTTGCCGCGCGCCTCGGCGCACTCGCGGGCGCAGCCGGAGACCGCCGACTTGAGCTTGTGCGGGCTGCGCAGCCCCCGGTAGCGCAGCTCCAGCCGGATCGCCATGGCGACCGAGTCCTGCACGCCGTACCGGCACCAGGTGGAGCCCACGCAGGACTTCACGGTGCGCAGCGACTTGCCGTAGGCGTGACCGGATTCGAAGCCGGCCGCCACCAGCCGGTGCCAGATCTGCGGCAGCTGGTCCACCCGGGCGCCGAACAGGTCGATCCGCTGCCCGCCGGTGATCTTGGTGTAGAGGCCGAAGTCCCGGGCCACCTCGCCGATCACGATCAGCTTCTCCGGGGTGATCTCCCCGCCCGGGATCCGGGGCACCACCGAGTACGAGCCGTTGCGTTGGAGATTGGCCAGGAAGTGGTCGTTGGTGTCCTGGAGGGCGCCCTGCTCGCCGTCCAGGATGTGCCCGGACACCGGCAGTTGCGGCGCCAGCGAGGCGATGATCGAGGCGACCGCCGGCTTGCACACCTCGCAGCCCTCGCCGCCGGCGGCACCCCGCCCGCCGAGCCGGCCGTGCTCGGCGAGCAGCCGGGCGTGCGTCGGGATGCGCTTGACCCGGACGAGTTCGTACAGCTCCGCGCGGCTCTGCCCGAAGCACGGGCACAGACCCCGGTCGACCTCGACGCCGGAGGCCGCCAGTTCGTCGGTCACCACCGTGCCGAGCAGCTTCAGGCAGGAACCGCAGCCCGTCCCCGCCTTGGTGCACGCCTTCACCTCCGGGACGGTGGTGCACGCGTGCCCGGTGACGGCGGCCCGCACCTCGCCCTTGGTGACGCCGTGGCAGTTGCAGACCACCGCCTCGTCCGGCAGCGCCGCGCCGCCCAGCGGCAGCGCCGCGCCGAGCCCGGCCGGCAGCACCAGCGACTCGGCCGGGACGGGCAAGGGGCTGCCGGTGCCGGCCAGCGGCCGCAGCATCGCGTACGCCTCCGCGTCGCCGACCAGGATGCCGCCCAGCAGCGCGCCCTCCGGGGTGACCACCAGCTTCTTGTAGACCCCGGCGCGGGAGTCGGCGTAGACCACGTCGAGCGCGCCCGGCGTGGTGCCGAAGGCGTCGCCGAAGCTCGCCACGTCGACGCCGAGCAGCTTCAGCTTGGTCGACAGGTCGGCGCCGGTGAACGGCTGCGCGCTCTGCCCGGCCAGCTGCCGGGCGACCGTGCGGGCCATCTCGAAGCCGGGGGCGACCAGGCCGTAGACCCGCCCGTCGGCGGCCAGCGCGCACTCGCCGATGGCGTAGACGTCCGGGTCCGAGGTGCGGCACAGCTCGTCCACGGCGATGCCGCCGCGTTCACCGACGGTCAGACCGCAGTCCCTGGCCAGCTGGTCGCGCGGGCGGATCCCGGCCGAGAACACCACCAGGCCGGTCTCCAGCCGCGAGCCGTCGGTGAACGCCATCGCGGCCGCCCGGCCGTCCGCCGACACCTCCACCGCCGTGGTGCCCACCCCGGTGTGCACCGTCACGCCCATTCCCTCGATGGTCCGGCGCAGCGCCTCACCGCCGCCGTCGTCCACCTGGACCGGCATCAGGCGGGGCGCGAACTCCACCACGTGGGTCCGCAGACCGAGTCCCTTGAGCGCGCCCGCCGCCTCCAGCCCGAGCAGCCCGCCGCCGACCACCGCGCCCACCCGCCGACCGGCGGCGTACGCCTCGATCGCCTCCAGGTCCTCGATGGTGCGGTAGACGAAACAGCCCTCGGCGTCCCGGCCCGGCACCGGCGGGACGAACGGGTACGAGCCGGTGGCCAGCACCAGCGTGTCGTAGCGAAGGGTACGGCCGGCCCCGGTGGTGACGGTCTTCGCGGCCCGGTCGACCGAGGCCACCGGGGAGGACAGGTGCAGCTCGTAGCCGTGCCGGTCGGTGAAGCCCGGCTCGGCGAGCAGCAGGTCCTCGGCGGTCCGCCCGGAGAAGTAGGAGGTCAGCGCGACCCGGTCGTACGCCGGGCGCGGCTCCTCGGCCAGGACGACGACGCGGTGGCCCGCGGCGGCGCCGCTCTCGGCCAGGGCCTCCAGGAAACGGTGGCCGACCATGCCGTACCCGACCAGGATCAGCGTGGGTCTGGTGGTGGTCATAGGGGAGTCCCTCCGGTGGTGGTGCGCCGCGTGGCGGGGCGGGTGGGGCAGGCGGGGCGGGCCGGGCAGATGGGGCACGGTTCGGGCGGACGGGTCCCGCGGGTGCCGGTGCCCGCCCCTGCCGTCGAGCATCGGCCGCGGGTGTTACCCGGCCGGGGCCGCCCGGTTTCACCGGCGGAACTTCGGCCTCAGCACCACCCACGGCGGGCTGTGAGCGCCCGCGCCAGGGCGCCGCGGGATGCCGGTCGGTCGGTCGGACGGACGGACTACCGGCGGCCGGTGCCGGGGTACGGCCCGTGCCATGCCGGACCGCCCGGCGGCGCGGGGCCGGTCGTGAGCGCTGCCGGTCGCGACCGCCGGTACACCGCGCCGCACGCGGGGAGCGAGCCCGCTGCGGGCCGCACCCCGGCCCCCGCCGGGCCGTCGGCCGCCGGAGCGACGGGCGGTGAGGGCCCGCAGAGCCGGCCGGGCACGGCACCCGGCACGGGTGCTCACCGCGGTGCCGGGACCCGCCGTGAGGTCCGGGAAACCCGTCGTGACCGCGGAGCAACGGCCGGGAAACAGCGGGCGGCCAGGCTTGCCCCATGACCGTTGCCTCCACCGTCCTGCCGAGGGTGCCGCGCACCGCCCGCCGTCCCGCCCTGGTGCTCGTCGCGCACGGTTCCCGGGATCCGTCCGCCGTGGCCGAGACCCGCCGGGTGGCGGCGATGGTGGCCGCCGCCCGGCCGGACCTCGACGTCCACCCGGCCCACCTCGGCCTGAACGCCCCGCTGCTGCCCGAGGTCCTGGCCGCACTGGACGGCCCGGCGGTCCTCGTCCCGCTCCTGCTGGGCCGCGGCCACCACGCCAAGGTCGACCTGCCGGCCGCCCTCGCGGCGGCGCCGCGGCTGACCGGCGCGGTCGCCGCCCCGCTCGGCCCCGACCCGCTGCTCACCGAACTGCTGCTGCTGCGCCTCGCGCAGGCGGGCGTGCGCCCGGGTGACGGTCCGGTGGTGCTCGCGGCGGCCGGCTCGCGCGACCCGCAGGCCGCCGCCGACACCGAGGCGCAGGCGGCGCTGCTGGCGGCCCGGCTGGGGGTGCCGGTACGGCCCGGGTACGTGACCGGTGCCGGGCCCGGCGTGGCCGCGACGGCGGCGGGTCTGGCGGCGCTGGGGGCCGGACCGGTCGCGGTGGCGGGGTACTTCACGGCGCCGGGGGACTTCGCCCGGCTCGCGGCCGCCGCCTGGGACGGCCCGGCCACCGCGCCCCTGGGAGCCCACCCCCTCCTGGTCCGCCTGCTGCTGGCCCGCTACGCGGCCGCCGCCGCCCGCCTCCCCGCGCACCCGCCGGCCCTGCTCGCCGCCACCAGCTGACCCACGTGGGTCCGTGCCGCCGGCACCCGCGCCCGTACCCGCCCGCTCCCCGGAGGCGTCGCGCGCCCGCCGCCGGGCAGCCGTGAGGGCGACGGTTGTTCACCGTCCGCACGCCCTGGCGATAGCGCGGCGCACCGGCGCGATGTCGGCCCGTCGGCGTACGGTGACTGTCATATGGACGACACCGCGCACCGCACCGCCCCGTACGACCCGCAGGCCGAGGCACGTTGGGTGCCCGAGCCGGACAAGCGGCCCGGCCGCACCGCCTTCCAGCGCGACCGCGCCCGGGTCCTGCACTCCGCGGCCCTGCGCAGACTGGCCGGCACCACCCAGGTCGTCGCCCCGATGCGCGCGGACTTCTCCCGGACCCGGCTGACCCACTCGCTGGAGTGCGCCCAGGTCGGCCGGGAGCTCGGTGCCGCGCTCGGCTGCGACCCGGACCTGGTGGAGGCCGGCTGCCTGGCGCACGACATCGGCCACCCGCCGTTCGGGCACACCGGCGAGGAGGCGCTCGACCAGGCCGCCGCGGCCTGCGGCGGTTTCGAGGGCAACGCACAGTCGCTGCGCATCCTGACCCGCCTGGAGCCCAAGCGCTTCGCCCCGCTGGACGAGGCCCCGGCCCGGCTGGCCCCCTGGCCCGGCCGCAGCGTCGGCCTCAACCTGAGCCGCGCCGCGCTGGACGCCGCCACCAAGTACCCGTGGACCCGCGGCGGGCACCCGACCGACCCGGACTCCACCAAGTACGGCGTCTACGCCGACGACCTGCCGGTCTTCCGCTGGCTGCGCACCGGCGCCCCCGAGGGCCGCAAGTGCTTCGAGGCCACCGTGATGGACTGGTCCGACGACGTGGCGTACTCCACCCACGACGTCGAGGACGGCCTCCAGGCCGGCCACATAGACCCGGCGGCGCTGCGCTCGGCCGACGAGCGCGCCGAACTGTTCAAGATCGCCGAACGGTACGCCCCCGACGCGTCCGCCGCCGAGCTGGCCGAGGCGCTGGACCGGCTCCAGCGCCAGGAGTGGTGGCCCCGGACGTACGACGGCTCGGCCCGCGCCCGCGCCGGGCTCAAGGACCTCACCAGCCAGCTGATCGGCCGGTTCTGCCTGGCCGCCGAGCAGGCCACCCGGGCCCGCTACGGCCCCGGCCCGCTCACCCGGTACGCGGCCGAGCTGGTGGTGCCCGCCGAGGTCCGGCTGGAGTGCGCGGTGCTCAAGGCGGTCGCCGTCCGGTACGTGATGCAGCGCGACGAGCAGGCCCAGCTGCGCACCCGCCAGCGGATCGTGATCGCCGAGCTGGCCGAGGCGCTCACCCGCACCGCGCCGTACGGGCTGGACCCGGTCTTCGCCGCGCTGTACGAGGAGGCCGAGGACGACCGGGCGGCGTTGCGGGCGGTGGTCGACCAGATCGCCACCCTCACCGACGCCTCCGCGTTCGCCCTGCACGCCCGGCTGGTCGAGAAGGCGTGGCCGAACGCCTGACGGCCGTGCGTAAACTTCCAGGGTGGCCGGTCGGATCAGGGATGAAGATGTGCAGGCAGTGCGCAACGCGCTGCCCATCGACGCGGTCGTCGGCGACTACGTCCAGCTGACCAACGGCGGCGGTGCCCAGCTCAAGGGCGTCTGCCCGTTCCACGACGAGAAGTCCGCCTCGTTCTACGTGCACCCCGGCAAGGGCGTCTACCACTGCTTCGGCTGCGGCGAGAGCGGCGACACCATCTCGTTCCTGATGAAGATCGAGCACTGCTCGTTCGCCGAGGCCGTGGAGCGGATGGCCGCCCAGGCCAACATCACCCTGCGGTACGAGGAGGGCGGCTACTCGCCCCGCCACCAGCAGGGCGAGCGGACCAGGCTGGTCGAGGCGCACAAGGTGGCCGCCGCCTGGTTCCGGGAACAGCTCGGCTCGCCGGAGGCGGAGATCGGCCGGCGGTTCCTGGCCGAGCGCGGCTTCGACGAGGCCGCCGCCCAGCACTTCGGGGTCGGCTACGCCCCGGTGGGCTGGGAACACCTGGTGCGCTACCTGCGCGGCAAGGGCTTCACCGACAAGGAGATCCTGCTCGGCGGCCTCGCCTCGCAGGGCCAGCGCGGCGGGCTGATCGACCGGTTCAGGGGCCGGCTGGTCTGGCCGATCCGGGACTCCGGCGGCGAGGTGGTCGGCTTCGGCGCCCGCCGGCTGCGCGAGGACGACACCGGGCCCAAGTACCTCAACACCCCCGAGACGCCGCTCTACAAGAAGTCCCAGGTGCTGTACGGCATCGACCTGGCCCGCAAGGAGATCGCCAAGTCCGGCCGGGCCGTGGTGGTCGAGGGCTACACCGACGTGATGGCCTGTCACCTGGCGGGCGTCACCACGGCGGTGGCCACCTGCGGCACCTCCTTCGGCGAGGACCACGTCAAGATCATCCGTCGGCTGCTGATGGACACCTCCGCCTACCGCGGCGAGACGGTCTTCACCTTCGACGGCGACGCGGCCGGCCAGAAGGCCGCCCTGCGGGCCTTCGAGGACGACCAGAAGTTCGCCGCCCGCACCTCCATCGCGATCACCCCCGGCGGCATGGACCCCTGCGAGCTGCGCCTCGCCAAGGGCGACGACGCCGTCCGGGAACTGATCGAACACCCCGTCCCGCTCTTCGAGTTCGCGCTGCGCTCGGCGGTCGCCCGGCACCGGGTGGACACCGCGGAGGGCCGCGCGGCCGCGCTGGAGGAGGCCGCCGGGATCATCGTGAAGATCAAGGACCGCTCGATCCAGCACGAGTATGCCGTCCAGCTGGCCGGCATGCTCGGCATCCTGGACGAGCAGTTCGTGGTCCGCCGGATCGGCCAGCTGGCCCGCTGGCAGCGCGAGAACCAGCAGAACGCCGCCCAGCGGCCCACCCGCCGCCAGGAGCCCGCCGCACCGGTCCAGCCGCCGCGTCCGGCCTTCCGGCTGAACCCGCGCGACCCGGCGCAGTTCGTCGAGCGCGAGCTGCTCAAGCTCGCCCTCCAGCACCCCGACCTGGTCAGCCCGGCCTTCGACCAGTACGGCGAGGAGGAGTTCCCCACCCCGCCGTACGCCGCCGTCCGCCGGGCGATTGGCTCGGCCGGCGGCGCCGCGTACGGCGCCGCGCTGCCCGACTTCACCACCGCGGTCCGCGAGGCCAGCCCGGACGACCAGGTCCGCGGTCTGGTCACCGAGCTGACCGTCGAACCGATCCGCTCCCGCCGCAAGGCGGACGAGATCTACGCCGGGGAGTTCCTGGTCAAGCTGCGGCTGCAGGCCGTCGACCGCCGGGTCGGCGAGGCCCGCGCCCACCTGCAGCGGCTCGGCAGCCGGGCCACCCCCGAGCAGCTGCACGCGGTGCAGAGCGAGCTGTGGGCCCTGCAGCAGTACGCCCAGCAGCTCCGCTCCCGGGGCGCGGCCGCGCTCTGATCCCGGGCGCTTCACCACCGGCCCGCGCCATCCGGTCCGCCGCCGGGGGTGGCGCGGGGCGCACCGCTGGGTATCCCATCCCTTGTGGTGCGGCGTCCCCCCAGCGCCGCCACGGCCGTGGAGGATGCCCGTGGAGCTCGCCGCCGTCCGCCAGCCGCAGGCCGCCGTACGGGTCCCGGCCCAGGCCGGGCCGCCCGCCGCCGAGCGGCCCGCCCCGGACCAGGACCTCACCCCCGGCCCCGAACCCGCCGACCCGGAAGCCGCCGACGCCGAACCGGCGGACCCCGACCTGTCCGACCCCGACCTGTCCGAGCCGCCGGACCCCGGGCCCGGACACCCCGGCCCCGCACGGCGGGCCGCCGTCACCCCGGACGAGGCCTCGGGCGCCGCCGCCGACCTGCTGCGCCAGTACCTGCGCGAGATCGGCCGGGTCCGGCTGCTCACCGCCGCCGAGGAGGTCGAGCTGGCCTGCCAGATCGAGGCCGGCCTGTTCGCCGAGGAGGCGCTGGACCGCGCCGCGGCCGGCGGCCCGCGGCCCGGCGACCCGTCACCGGGCGGCGACCCGGCGCTGGCCGACGAGCTGGACCGCCTGGTGGTGCTCGGCCGGATCGCCAAACGCCGTCTGATCGAGGCCAACCTCCGCCTGGTGGTCTCGGTCGCCAAACGCTACGTCGGGCGCGGCCTGACCCTGCTCGACCTCATCCAGGAGGGCAACGTCGGCCTGATCCGGGCGGTCGAGAAGTTCGACTACACCCGGGGCTACAAGTTCTCCACCTACGCCACCTGGTGGATCCGGCAGGCGATGAGCCGGGCACTGGCCGACCAGGCCCGCACCATCCGGGTGCCGGTGCACGTGGTGGAACTGATCAACCGGGTGCTGCGGGTGCAGCGCGCCCTCATCCAGGAGTACGGCCACGAGCCGACCCCCGCCGAGGTCGGCCTGGTGCTCCAGTTACCGCCCGAGCGGATCCGGGAGGTGCTGCGGCTGGCCCAGGACCCGGTCTCGCTGCACACCCCGATCGGCGAGGAGGAGGACGTCGCGCTCGGCGACCTGATCGAGGACGCCGACGCCGCCTCACCGGTGGAGAGCGCCGCCTTCCTGCTGCTGCGCGAGCACCTGGAGGCGGTCCTGGCCACCCTCGGCGAGCGCGAACGGCAGATCGTCCAGCTGCGCTACGGCCTCGGCGACGGCCTGCCGCGCACCCTGGAGGAGATCGGCCGGCTGTTCGGCGTCACCCGGGAGCGGATCCGCCAGATCGAGGCCAAGACGCTCGCCAAGCTGCGCGCCCACGTCTGCGCCGACCAGCTGCGCGGCTACCTGGACTGAGCGGCCGCCGCCGGCCGGCGCCGTGCGGGTCAGTGGTGGAACGCGCTGCGCGCCTCGACGCCCATGGTGCTGAGCGGAGCGGGCTGGTTGCGCAGCTCGGGCAGCAGCCGTTCGAGGTCCTCCAGCAGCAGGTCCGCGAGGTCCCGGGAGAAGCCGTTGCGGCACACCATCCGCAGCGCCGACAGGTCGGTCCGGTCGTCCGGGAAGGTGTACGCGGGCACCTGCCAGCCGCGCTCGCGCAGGCGGCGCGAGACGTCGAAGACGTCGAAGTTCTCGCCCTCCCGGGTGGTGAACGCGAAGACCGGCAGCTCGTCGCCCTTGGTGAGCAGCTGGAAGCCCAGCCGCTCGACCTCCCCGGACAGGTAGGTGGCGACGTCCCGGCAGGCCTGCTGCACCATCCGGAAGCCCTCGCGGCCGAGCCGCAGGAAGACGTAGTACTGGGCGACCACCTCGGCGCCGGGCCGGGAGAAGTTGAGCGCGAAGGTCGGCATGTCGCCGCCCAGGTAGTTGACCTTGAAGACCAGCTCGTCCGGCAGCGCCGCCTTGTCCCGCCACAGCGCCCAGCCGACGCCCGGGTAGACCAGGCCGAACTTGTGGCCGGAGGTGTTGATGGACGCGACCCGGGGCAGCCGGAAGTCCCACACCAGCTCGGGGTCGAGGAAGGGCGCCACCATGCCCCCGGACGCGCCGTCGACGTGGACCGGGACGTCCAGTCCGGTGCGCTTCTGGAGGTCGTCCAGGGCGGCACAGATCTCCGCGATGGGCTCGTAGGAGCCGTCGAAGGTGGAGCCCAGGATGCCGACCACGCCGATGGTGTCCCGGTCGCAGTGGGCGACGGCCTGCTCGGCGTCCAGGTGGAGCCGGTCGCCGGACATCGGCACCAGCCGGGCCTCCACCTCCCAGAAGTTGCAGAACTTCTCCCAGCAGACCTGGACGTTGATGCCCATGACCAGGTTCGGCCGGGCCCCGGCCGCGTACCGGTCGGCGTTGGCCCGCATCCAGCGCCGCTTCAGCGCGAGACCGGCCAGCATGCAGGCCTCGCTGGAGCCGGTGGTGGAGCAGCCGACCGCCTGGTCCGGGTCGGGGGCGTGCCAGAGGTCGGCCAGGATCGCCACGCTGCGCCGTTCCAGCTCGGCGGTCTGCGGGTACTCGTCCTTGTCGATCATGTTCTTGTCGCGGCACTCCGCCATCAGCCGCCCGGCGTAATCGTCCATCTGGGTGGTGACGAAGGTGGCCAGGTTGAGTTTGGCGTTGCCGTCCAGCATCAGCTCGTCGTGGATCAGCTGGTAGGCCACGGCGGGCAGCACCGGATTGTCCGAGAGCCGGTGCACCGGTGGGGCGGCGGCCATCGAACCGAGCAGGTCGAGCACGCCCTGGAGCGGGCTGAGGGACAGTCGGCGTTCATCGCCGTCGCCCTTGTGCAGCGCCATCCGAGATCCCTTTCACTTGCCGGGCAGGGAACTCCCACGCTGCCACCGCCCCGCTCCTGACGCATCCTCGGCGCCCGCGCGCGGCGGCCTCGGGCGGCTCAGCCCTTGACCTCCGGGTACGTCTGGTCGCGGACCGCCGCGTACTGCTGGCGCACCGCGTTGCCGACCGCCAGGTCGTGCTCCTGGTCCGGTACCAGGGTGGTGACCTCGGGCAGCTCCCAGTGCGGCGGTTCGGGGGTGCCGGCCAGCGCCCAGGCGGCCTGCCGGGCCGCGCCCCGGGCCGCGTGGTCGCCCGGCGGCGGGATCACCACCGGGCACCCGAACACCAGCGGCGCGATCTCCCGCACCGCCCCGAGCCGCCCGGCCGCGCCCAGCAGGAAGATCCGGCGCACCGCCACCCCGTGCGAGCGCAGCACGTCGACGGCGTCCGCGACGTTGCACAGCATGCCCTCGACGGCCGCCCGGGCGAAGTGCTGCGGGGCCATCGACTCCATCCGCAGGCCGGTCAGGGTGCCGGCGGCGTGCGGCAGCTTGGGGGTGCGCTCGCCGTCCAGGTACGGCAGCAGCACCAGGCCGTACGAGCCGGGGGAGGACTGCTGGGCGAGCGCGCTCAGGCCCTCCAGGTCGGTGCCGAGCACGGTGGCGGTCGAGCGCAGCACCTGGGCCGCGTTGAGGGTGGCGACCATCGGCAGGTGGCGGCCGGTGGCGTCGGCGAAGGACGAGATCAGACCGGTCGGGTCGATCACCGCCCGGTCGTGCACGGCGAAGATGGTGCCGTTGCCGCCGAGCGAGACGACGGCGTCCCCGAGGCCGAGGCCCAGGCCCAGTGCGGCGGCCATGTTGTCGCCGGTGCCGGCCGAGATCAGCAGGCCCTCGGGGGTGTGCCCGGCGGGTTCGGCCGGGCCGAGCACGTCCGGCACCCGCAGTTCGTGGCCGACCGCCAGCTTGATCAGGTCCTGCCGGTACTCGCCGGTGATCGGCGACCAGTAGCCGGTGCCGGAGGCGTCGCCGCGGTCGGTGGTGCGCCGCTTGGGGCTGCCGAGCAGCTGGGAGACCAGCCAGTCGTGCGGCAGCAGCACCTCGGCGATCCGCTTGGCCGAGGTGGGTTCGAACTCGGCCAGCCAGCGCAGCTTGGCGATGGTGTACGTCGGTGCGGGCACCGCCGCGATGGCCTCCACCCACGGGCCCGGGCCGCCCAGCGCGTCCAGCAGCGAGGCGGCGGCGCCGGCCGAGCGGGGGTCGTTCCACAGCAGTGCCGGGCGGACCAGTACGCCGCCCGCGTCCAGCCCGATCAGCCCGTGCTGCTGGGCGCTGACGCCGATCGCCCGGACACCCTCGAGCAGGCCGCCGGCGGCGGCGTCGCCGAGCGAGTGCAGCCAGGCCTGCGGGTCGACCTCGGTGGTCCTGGCATCGACGCCCTCCGGCAGCGGATGGGAGGCCTTCCCCTGCCGCAGGACGGCGCCGGTGTCGGAGTCGCACGAGACGATCCTGGTGCGAGTGGTGGAACTGTCGATGCCCGCGACGATGGCCATACCGAGATCATGCCGCAGCGGGCACCTCCGGTGCTGCCCGCCGCGGCAAGTGTTGCCCACTCGGTACGGGTGCCGCCGGGGCCCCGGCGGCGGGGCCGGTCAGGGCCGGAAGGTGCCCCAGCTGTCGTCCGCCGACTGCCGGCGGGCGAAGTACGGGACCCGGTCGGTGACCGAGTCCGGGAGCTTCTCGCCGACCCGGTCCGCCACCGCGCCGGCCGCCCGGCCCGCCACCGCTCCGGCCTGCTGCTTGGCCTTCCCGGCGGCGTCCTGGACCTTGGGGTTCTGGGAGAACTGCCGGGCCGCGCCGGCCAGCTGCTCGTACCGCTGCCGGCCGGCTCGGGCGCCCAGGACGTATCCGACCCCGACGCCCACGATCAACGTCAGTTTCCACATGCTCGGCTCCACCCTTCATCGCGGTCTTTGCCGCATTGCCCTACCCGTCGGGCCGGGTGGTGAACCGCCCGGCCGGTGGCGGGCCCGTCCGGGCGCCCGCCGTCACCAGCATCCCCGGCGGGCCGCCGGCTCCCACAACTCGTCCGGTACCAGCCGCTCCACGATCGTCACGAGAGCAGCCTACAAGCCCAAATGAGATGGCTTCTTAGTCA
>NZ_JBEZIR010000090.1:0-35679 GCF_040651175.1 Kitasatospora sp. NPDC048540 | reverse complement strand
GCGCAGCGGCTGGTCCGCGGCGTGCGGGTGTTCCGGCCCGTCCGGCCCCCGTACCGCGGCACCCCCGTACACCGTGCACACTGGACTGGTAAGGAGCACCGGACATGCAGGACATCGCCGAGCAGCTGCACGCCTGGCACGCCGCCGGGCGCTCCTTCGCGGTGGCCACCGTGGTCGGCGTCTCGGGCAGCGCGCCGCGCGACCCGGGCGCGGCACTGGCCGTGGACACCACCGGCGAGGCGATCGGCTCGGTCTCCGGCGGCTGCGTCGAGGGCGCGGTGTACGAGCTGTGCCAGGAGGCCCTGGAGAGCGGCGAGCCGGTGCTGCAGCGGTTCGGCTTCAGCGACGAGGACGCCTTCGCGGTCGGTCTGACCTGCGGCGGGATCCTGGACGTCTTCGTCCAGCCGGTCGTGCCGGGCGCCGATGCCGCGCTGGACGCCGGGATCGCGTACATCGCCTCCGGCACCCCGGTGGCGCTCGCCCGGGTGATCGACGGACCGGCCGGGCTGCTCGGCGCCACCGTCGCCGTCACCGCCGGGACCCACCACGGCTCGCTCTCCCCCGCGCCCTCCACCACGGCCGCCCTGGAGCGGTCCGCGGTCGCCGAGGCCCGGGCGATGCTGGACGCCGGCCGCACCGGCCGCCTCGAACTGGGCCTGGACGGGCGCCCCTGCGACGAGGGCCGGGGCACCGTCACGCTGTTCGTCGAGTCCTACGTGCCGGCCCCGCGGATGCTGGTCTTCGGCGCCATCGACTTCGCCGCCGCCGTGGTGCGGATCGGCAAGTTCCTCGGCTACCGGGTGACCGTCTGCGACGCCCGCCCGGTCTTCGCCACCGAGCGCCGCTTCCCGGACGCCGACGAGGTGGTGGTCGACTGGCCGCACCGCTACCTGGACTCCCAGCTGGACCGGATCGACGGCCGTACCGTGCTCTGCGTGCTCACCCACGACGCCAAGTTCGACATCCCGCTGCTGGAGCGCGCGCTGCGGCTGCCGGTCGGGTACGTCGGCGCGATGGGCTCGCGCCGCACCCACCGGGACCGCAACACCCGGCTGCGCGAGGTGGGCCTGACCGACACCGAGATCGGGCGGCTGCGCTCGCCGATCGGCCTGGACCTCGGGGCCCGCACCCCGGAGGAGACCGCCGTCTCGGTGGCCGCCGAGATCGTCGCGCACCAGCGCGGCGGCAGCTGCCTGCCGCTGTCGGCCGGCCACGGCCCGATCCACCACGACCTGGCCCGCGCCGAGGCCGAGCAGCCCCGGCCCCGCCGGCGCTCGCACGCGGCCTGATCGACATGTGCCGGGCCCGGCCCGGCGGGACACCGGGGTTGCAGGACCGTCCCGCCGACCCGGCCGGCCGGTCGCCGTCCCCGGCGGTACCGGCCGGGCCCCGCGCGTCGTACCCCGCCCGCTCCGCCGGCCGCCGTGCGCTCACGCTGGTGGTCGACCTGGCGGACCCGGCGGCGGTGGTGCCGCTCTGCGAGCCGTTCTGGCTGGAGTTCAACGCCGAGGTGACCGTCTTCCCCTGCATGAACGCCGAGGATCCGGCGACCGGGATCGACCGGCTCGGCGCCGACTGACCCACCCCCACCCCTCTGCCTGACGCAACGTCACCAGCTCGGCGCGGCAAGCGCGCCGGGCTTTTTCCATGCCCTCCAACCTCCGCCCCTCTCCCTCCCCCCATGATCGGAGATGAAACATAGCGACGTCTCCATTCACATCCGTTGACACGCTTGAGCGGCCACCGCCATGCTGAGCCAGCCGAAATGACTGTCCGTCAAACGGACGTTCATTTCAGCGGTCCTTCGTCACTCGTCTCCGCTCAAGGGGGTGAACCGCATGAAGAAGATCGTCATCCGCAAGTCCGGCCCGGTCCGCATGACCAGCGCCGCCAAGGCCCTGTACGCGCCGTGGGACTGCATCGTCGTCGCCGTCTGACCGGCTTCCCGCCGTCACCCGAACCCGAGAAAGGGGTGCCTTCACATGAAGAAGATCGCCATCCGCAAGTCCGGCCCGGTCCGCATGACCAGCGCCGCCAAGGCGCTCTACGCGCCGTGGTCCTGCATCATCGTCGCCCAGGTCTGACCTCGGCCCCGACCGGGCCGTCCGCCGGATCCGCGGATGGCCCGGCTCGGCCGTCCCCGCGCGCAGGAGGAACCCTTGCCAGCCCGTCCGGACAGCGAAACCGCGCCGAGCCCGCTCGACCGGCCCCAGCCGATGCACCCCCTGGTCTTCCACCCCGAGGGCGAGGACGTGGTCGTCGGCCGCGCCGACACCGACACCTACGTGGTGCTCCCGGTGGACGGCGCCTACCTGGTCCACCTGCTGGCCGAAGGCACACCGCCGAACCGGGCCGCCGCCGCGTACCGCGAACGCTGGGGCGAGGACGTCGACATCCAGGACCTGCTCGACTCCCTGGACGAGCTGGGATTCCTGCTGGCCGACGGCGAGCACGTCGCCGAAGCACGCCCGGTCCGCCACCAGCGGCTGGGCAAGGCGCTGTTCGGCCCGGCCGCCTGGGTCTGCTACGCCGCGCTGACCGTCCTGTGGCTGGTCGAGAGCGTCCGCACGCCGGACCTGCTCCCCGACTACCACCACATCTTCTTCACCCCGTACTACAGCGTGATCGCCCTGTTCCTGCTGGCGGGCCAGACCCCGCTGATCGCCCTGCACGAGGCGTTCCACGCCCTGGCCGGGCGCCGGATCGGCCTGCACTCGCACTTCCGGCTCGGCCGCCGGCTCTACTATGTGGTCGCCGAGACCTCGATGGACGGGCTGGTCGCCGTCCCCCGCCGGAAGCGGTACCTGCCGATCCTGGCGGGCGTGCTGGCGGACGTCCTGGCGCTCGCCGCGCTGACCCTGGCCGCCGACCTGCTCCGCCGCCCCGACGGCAGCTTCCCGCTCGCCGCCGGCCTGTGCCTGGCCCTCGCCTACGCGACCGTGCTGCGGCTGGCCTGGCAGCTGCTGTTCTACCTGCGCACCGACCTCTACCTGCTGATGACCACCGTGCTCGGCTGCGTCGACCTGCACACCGCCGCCAAGCACGTGCTGCGCGACCGGATCCGCCGGCTCACCGGCCGCCCCCGCGCCGACGACACCCACCTGCACCCCACCGACCTGCGGGTCGCCCGCTGGTACAGCTGGCTGATGGTGCTCGGCTACACGTTCACCCTGCTGCTCGGCGCCACCGCCGCCGTACCGATGGCCTACCACGTGGTCGTCGGGGTCCTGGGCCGGTTCACCGGCAGCACCTCCGTCGTCGAACTGGTCGACTCCGTCACCGTGCTGGCCCTCAGCGGCGCCCAGCTCGCCGTCGCCGCCGCCATCGCGCTGCGCGACCGCCGCGCCGCCCGGGCCGCCGCGGCCGGCTGACCGCCGCCCGCCCCGCATCCACCGTTCCCGTCCGAAAGGCAGCACCGTCATGGCCGAGCACCGGCACCACTGGATCCGGGCCACCCACCGCAGCGCGGCCGACGCCGCCCGCCCCGGCCTGGAACTGCCGCCCGTGCTGGCCACCGTGAGCGCCCACCGACGCCTGCGCGGCCCGTACACCGCCGCCGGCTCCGTGCTGCGGGCGGTGGTCCCCGACGCCCTGGAACGCTGCCCCGACGCGGTCGCCCGCCACGACGTGGAGATCCTCTCCGCCGCACCGGAACTGCGCCGCACCGTGCAGGCCACCCGCGAGACCCTGACCTCGCTGGCCATCCCCAAGGAACGCACCCGGTTCTACTCCCGGCTGCGCACCCTGCGGCTCAGCCACGGCCTGGTCGAGTTCCTCACCGCGTACGCCCGCAGCCTGGACGACGGCCCGCGCACCCTGGTGGTCGAGGACCTCCAGCACGCCGACCCGACCGACCAGGAGTTCGTCGCGGTCCTGCTGCGCCGCGCCGACCCCGCGCTGATCACCGTGGTCGCGGTCACCGACACCGCCGGGCCCACCGCGGTCGACGGACCCACCGAGGCCCCGCTCCCGGCGGCCCTGGCCGCCCACTGCGCCGCGCTCGACGTGGACGGGCCGCCGCCCGCGCTGCCCGCGGACCCGGCCCGCGCCTGGGTCGACAGCGACGGCACCGCCGACGACCCCCGGCTCGCCGAGGCCTACCGGGCGCTGCCCGCCGAACAGCGCGCCGCCCTGCACGACCGGCGGCAGCAGGAACTGGCCGCCCTGGACCAGGAGTCGCTCGCGCTCGGCGCCCTCACCTGGCACGCCCAGTACGGCAGCGACCGGCCGGCCGCCGTCACCACCCTGCGCCGGGCCCTGGACACCTGCATCGACCTGGGCTTCTACCACGCCACGGTGGAACTCGGGGAGCGCGGGCTGACCCTCGTGGAGCCCGCGGACGACCTGGACGCCTGGTGGGCCTTCACCACCAAGATGACGACCTCCTTCGCCGCCCTCGGCCTGCCCGAGCGGTCGCTGCCGTTCTACACCGAGGCCCGGGCGGTCACCACCCACCCGGTGGTCCACATGCAGGCCGCCTACGCCACCTCGATGCTCTACACCCGGCACTTCGACGCCACCCAGCGCGACCACCTGCTCGCCCGCGGCTGGATCAACCAGGCCATCGCGCTCGCCGAGCAGATGCCCGACCCCAAGGAGCGGGTCGCCCGCGCCGTGTTCAACCGCAACGGGCTGGCCCTGATCGAGATGCACCAGGGCAACCTGGCCGGTGCCCTCACCCTGCTCGACGAGTGCCTGGCCAAACTGGACGAGACCCTCGCCCCGGACGAGCACGCCCTGCACCGCTCGGTACTGCGGCACAACCGCGCCCAGGTGACCGGCCAGCTCGGGATGCACGCCGAGTCGATCGCCGACTTCACCGAGGTGATCACACTCGACCCCAACTACGCGGAGTACCACTTCGACCGGGGGCTGGCACACCGCAGCCTCGGGCGCCCGGTCGAGGCACTGGCCGACTTCGAGCAGGCCGTCAGGCTCTCCCCGCCGTTCCCCGAGGCGTACTACAACCGCGCCGACGTGCGCTCCGAACTCGGCGACCTGGAAGGCGCGGTGGCCGACTTCGGGTACGTCCTGGAGCTGGACCCGGCATTCCCCGACGCCCACCTCAACCGGGCCGGACTGCTGCTCGCCCTCGGCGAGGCCGAGGCCGCCTGGCAGGACGTCCGCGACGGCCTGGAACTGACCCCCGACAGCGCCGAACTCCTCTGCCTCAAAGCACAGTTGCACCTGGACGCGGACAACATCGAGCAGGCACTGGAGGCGCTCGGACGCGCCCTGGCGGCCGACCCGGACTACGCCCCCGGCTGGGCGCTGCGCGGGGCGCTCGGGTACGAGCGGGGCGACCTGCCGGCGGCCGTCGCCGACCTGGGGCGCGCCGCCGAACTCTCCCCCGACCCGGAGATCCGCTTCAACCTGGCCGTGGCGCTGCGCGAGTCCGGCCGGACCGACGCCGCACTGGAGCTGCTGGACGCCCTGCTGGCCGAGGACGACGACCCGGACGTCCGGGCCGAGCGGGAGCTGTGCCTGAACAGCCGGTGACGGTGCGCCGAGCGGCCGGCGACCGGCGCGCCACCGCCGCCCGACCGGCACCTGACGGCCCGCCGGCGACCCGGCGGGCCACCTGGGACACGACACTCGAAAGCCGCTTGATCCGCACCACTTCCGCACCTGGCCCGCACCACCCACGGTATCCGCGCCCGGCCGGCGCCAACTACGATGTCCCGGGAACAACCCTGACACCAGCTGTGCTCAACCGGCCGGCGTAGGACCCGTGAGGGAGGCGCTTTGACTGGTCCGGACCTTGACCCGCCCACACTCAGCGACCGGATCGACCGGCTTTTCCAGGTCGTCCGCCGTCCGAGTGGCGAGCCGTACAGCCACGAGGAGGTCGCCAGGGCCTGTCGGGAGGCCAGCGGGGAGACATTTTCGGCCACCTACCTCTGGCAGCTGCGCACCGGCCGGCGGGACAACCCGACCAAGCGTCACCTGGAGTCGCTGGCCCAGTTCTTCCAGGTCCCGCCCTCGTACTTCTTCGACGACGAGCAGAGCGACAAGATCACCGAGGAGCTGGCGCTGCTCGGTGCGATGCGCAACGCCGGCGTCCGGGAGGTCGCGCTGCGCGCCGTCACCCTGTCGCCCGAAGGGCTCGGCACCATCAGCGACATGATCGAGGCGATCGCCCGCAGAGAGGCCAGATCCCAGCGGTCCGAGTGATATCTCCGGTCCGGCGCCCGCGCCTAGGATCATCGGGGGTGGCCGACCGGACGGCAGGGGTGGGAGTGGCGATGGCATGGGCGGACCGCGACGGCAGAAGGCTCTGGCGCCGGTGTCAGCAGCTGGTCGCCGACGCCCCGCTGCCCGTGCCCTTCGAGATCGCCGGGTTCCTCGGCGCGCTGTCCGAGCAGCTCGGCCGGCCGATCGAGCTGATCCCGCTGCCGGCCGGGGTCCGGGCACCCTGCGGGGTGCTGGTCAGCACCGACCGGGCCGACTACATCGGCTTCCCCACCGACACCACCCCGCTGCACCAGCAGCACATCGTGCTGCACGAGGTCGGGCACCTGCTGTGCGGCCACCGCGGCGGCCCCGGCGGCACGGACGGCGCCACCGCCGGGCCGCTCTTCCCGCACCTGTCCGGTGAGTTGATCCGCCGGGTGCTCGGGCGGACGGTCTACACCGAGGTGCAGGAGCAGGAGGCCGAGCTGTTCGCCTCGCTCGCCCTGCACCGGGCCAGCCGGGCCAGACCGGCCGTACCGCCGGGCCCGCCCGGCGAGCAGGGCCCCGCCGGGCGGCTGGGCTCGATCTTCGACCGCCCGGCCCGCTGGGGTTCCTGCCCGTGATCGACCTCGCGGCCGCCGCCGCGTGTGTGATCGCCCTGCTCGGGATCGGCTTCCGGCTCCACCAGGTCCGCGGCACCCGGCCCGCCGCCGGGACGCTGTACCTGGTGGCGTTCGCGCTGTGCATGGCCGTGGCGATGGCGGCGCTCTCCCCCTCGGCCTCGGCCGCCGCCCACGGCCGGCCCCCCTGGGCGCTCGCCCTCGGCCTGGCCGGCGGCGAACTCAAGATCGCCGCTCAGGGGTTCCTCGCCCTGCTCGCCCTGTCCGTCGAACCACCCCGGCGCGGGCGGAAGTTGATGATCCGCCAAGCCATCGGCACGCTGACGGTGATGGCGGCCGGCGCCGCCGCGTTCCTGCTCGCCCATCCGACGCCCGCGACCGGCGGCCTGTACGTGGACCCGCCCGGGCGGCCCACCCTGACCTGCTACAACGCGCTGTTCACCGCCCACGCCACCTGGTGCCTGGCGGTCTTCCTGCTGCTGATCGGCCGGGCCGCGCGGCAGGTGGAGGACCGGCTGCTGCGGACCGGGCTGCGGCTGGTGCTGGCCGGAGCCGCGGTCGGACTGGTCTGGGCGGTGCTGAGCATCGGCCCACTGCTGGACGCCCTCACCACCGGCCACCAGCTCACCCGGGAGGACCGGGTCTCCGCCACCGCCAGCGTGCTGGCGCTCACCCTGGGCATCGGCGGCGCCACCCTGACCGCCTGGGCCGGGCTGCCGGCCCGGCCGCTGCGCCGACTGCGGGCCTGGTACCGGTACCGCAGGCTGGCCCCCCTGTGGGCGGCGCTGCGGACCGCCGTCCCGGAGATCGCGTTCGACGCCGCCGGGGCGGCCGGTGGCCACCGGCTGTCCACGGACGCCGAGTTCGCGCTCTACCGGAGGGTGATCGAGATCCGCGACGGCCAACTCGCACTGCGCGCCCACCTGCGGCCCGAGATCGCCGAGCGGGCGGCCGCCGAGGCGACCCGCCGCGAACGCGCCGATCCGGCCCGGCTGGCCGCGACGGTGGAGGCCGCGGTACTGGCCGCCGCGGTCGAGGCCGCGGCGGCCGGCCGGCCGGGGTCGGCCGCCCCGGGCGGCTACCTCCCGCCCCAGATGCCGGCCGACCCGGACGTCGAGGCCGCCTGGCTCTGCCGGGTCGCCAAGGCGTACGAGTGCTCGGTGACGGTGCGCCGGCTGCGCGGCCGGGCCCGGGCGGAGCTGGCCGCCGAGGCCGGGGCCGGCCCCGGCGCCGAGTGAGGTCAGCCCACGTTCAGGCGGGCGGCCAGGCGCAGCAGGCCCGGGGAGATCCGGCCGAGCAGGCGGGCGGCCTTGGCCTCGAAGGTGACCGGGACGACGGCCTGGCCGGTGTCGACGGCGCGGACGATCGCGGCGGCCACCTTCTCGGGCGGGAAGCCCCGGCGGGCGTACAGCTTGGCGGCCCACTGCTGCTTCGCGGCCTGCTCGGCGGCGCCGACGCCGGAGAAGGTGGAGGTGCGGGTGATGTTGGTGTTGACGATGCCCGGGCAGATCGCCGAGACGCCGATGCCGTGCGGGGCGAGTTCGGCGCGCAGGCAGTCCGAGAGCATCAGCACGCCGGCCTTGCTGGTGGCGTACGCGGCGAGCACCTTGGAGGGCAGGTAGGCGGCGGCCGAGGCGAGGTTGACGATGTGTCCGCCGGCGCCGCGTTCGACCATCAGCGCGCCGAACGCCCGGCAGCCGTGGATGACGCCCCAGAGGTTGACGTCCAGGACCCGCTGCCACTCCTTCTCGGTGGTCTGCAGGAAGGTGCCGGAGTGGCCGATGCCGGCGTTGTTGACCACCACGTCCGGCACCCCGTGCTCGGCCGCGACCTGCAGTGCGAAGGCGTCCACGGCCGCGCCGTCGCTGACGTCCAGCGGGTAGGCGTGGGAGGGGGCGCCGACCAGGGTGCAGAGTTCGGCGGTGCGGCGGGCGGAGTCCAGGTCGAGGTCGGCGACCACGACCCGGGTGCCGCGCTCGGCGAAGGCGAGTGCGGTGGCCCGGCCGATGCCGCTGCCGCCGCCGGTGACCACGGCCAGCCGGCCGTTGTCCGGCGGGCCCTGGGTGTGCCCCGCGGCGGTGCGGGCGGCGAAGTCGCGGACGAGTGCGGCCACGGCGGGGCCTTTCTCCAGGAGGGCCGACCAGTGGGTCGCGTTCAGGGTCCGCCTGGTCAGCCGGGGCACCCAGCGCTCCAGGCCCTCGGACAGGAAGTCCGAGACGTAGTGGTCGCGTTGCAGGGTGACGAGCTGGACCGGGACCTCGGTGGGTCGCTCGCGCGGGTTGCGGACGGCGGGCCGCATGTTGGCCCGGTACAGCTCGATGCCGCGGACCGCGTCCTGCCGCAGGGTCGCCTGCGGGTGGCCGGGCCGCGGGGTGACGGCCTCCAGGTCGCGCAGGATCCGCGGCCAGGCGCGGGCCAGCCACAGCCGCCAGGTGGCGGGGGCGAGCACCGGCAGGTGGAAGGCGGTGATGTACCAGGAGTGTGCGCCCTGGACCAGCAGTTGCCGCAGGTGGCGCGGGGTGGGGCGGCGCAGCCGGTGCCGGATCCAGAAGCCCATGTGGTCCAGCGAGGGCCCGGACATGGTGGTGTAGGAGGCGATCCGACGCTCGGCGCCCGGTTCGGTGACGGCCTCCCAGGACTGCACCGAGCCCCAGTCGTGGGCGACCACGTGCACCGGCGCCTGCGGGCTGACCGCGTCGGCGACCGCGAACAGGTCGGCGCCGAGCAGTTCCAGCCGGTAGCCGCTGCGGGCGGCCGGGACGCCGGACTGTCCGGCGCCGCGGACGTCGTAGCGCACCACGTGGTGGTCGGCGGCGAGGTCGGCGGCGACGTCGTCCCAGACGGTGTGGGTGTCGGGGTAGCCGTGCACCAGGATGACGGTCGGGTGGGCCGGGTCGCCCTGCTCGAACACGGCGAGCGGCAGGCCACCGGAGTGGACGGTACGGCGGCGGATGGTTGTCATGCTGCGTCCTCCAGGGTGGTCCAGCGCCGTACGTGCGGCAGGTCGTCGTCGAGCCAGTAGGCGTCGTCCTCGGTGACCACCAGCAGCTCCTCGAACTTGATGCCCACCTCGCGGAAGCCGATGTGCGGTTCCACCGCCCACAGTCCGGGGGTGGGCGCGTGCCGGGAGGCCCGGCCGTCGGCCCACAGCGGTGAGCGGCCGTGCAGCCGTTCGCCGATCAGCTCCCGGCCGAGGGTCTGGAGTGTACGCACCCCGAAGCCGAACAGGTTGACCCCGGCCGGTCCGCGTGAGGTGGTCCGGGTGACCTGGTGGCCGATCACCCGGCCGGGGTAGACCCGGTGCCGGTTGTCGTAGCCGTGCGCGGCGATCTGGGCGTCGACGGCGGCGTACACCTGGTCGAGCGGCTTGCGGGCCTTCACCTCGCGCAGGATCAGCTCCCGGTAGACCTGGAGGTCGCGGGCGAGCCGGTCCCAGATCGGGTTGTCGCCGACCTTGCCGCCGTAGCCGATGTCCGCGGTGTAGCCGTCGACCACGGGCGCGCAGTCGAGGACGTAGGGCATGCCCTCCTCCAGCCGGCGGCTGCCGGCGAAGAACTGCAGCGGGGTGTGGAAGTGCCGGAACGCGGTGCGGTCGCCGAACCAGGCGAACGGGACGTGGAAGAAGTCCTGCACCCCGGCGCCGACCAGGCGGCGGCGCAGCTCGGCGGTGGCCTGGCGTTCGGTGACGCCGGGTTCGATCCAGGCGGCGACCTGTTCGGCGCAGTGGTAGGCGAGCTGCTGGGTCTCCCGGAAGCGGGCGAGGTCGTGCTCGCGGTAGGGGAAGGCGGGCATGGGCATCCGGTACTCCTTGGCTGCGGGGCTCGGTGGGTGGCGGCTCCGGACGGGGTCACACGTCACACGCGTCGTGCGCGTCGTACGGGCCCGCGCGGCGCGCGGGTCTCACACGTCGAGGACGAGCGTCTCGCCCTCCGCGGCCCGGGAGACGCAGGGCAGCAGCGCTCCGGCGGCCCGGGCCTCGGGGGTGAGGCGGCGGTCGCGGTGCTCCGGCGTCCCTGCCAGCAGGCGGACCTCGCAGGTGCCGCAGAAGCCCTGGTGGCAGGAGTACGGCAGGTCGGGCCGCAGCTCGCGGGCGACGTCGAGGGCGGAACGGTCGGCCGGGACGGCCAGCTCCGGGCCGTCGGCGCCCAGGCGCAGCGTGAAGGGGCGGCCGTCGGCCACCGGTGCGGCGCCGAAGCGTTCGAAGTGCAGCGCGCGGGCGGGTGAGTCGTCCATCGCGCGCTGCACCGCGGTGAGCATCGGGGCCGGTCCGCAGCAGTAGACGGCCGCCCCGCGGGGCGCGCGGGCGAGCAGGCCGGCGGCGTCCGGGAGGCCGTGCCGGTCGTCGGTGCGGATCTCGACCCGGTCCGGGTCCAGGGCGCGCAGCTCGTCCGTGAAGGGCAGGGCGGCGGCGGTGCGGCCGGTGTGCACCAGGTGCCAGTCGAGTCCGCGTCGCTGGGCCTCCCGGACCATCGGCAGCAGCGGGGTGATACCGATCCCGCCGGCCAGGAACAGCACGGCGTCCTCGCCGCAGAAGGCGAAGCCGTTGCGGGGCCGGCGGGCCGTCAGGGCGGCGCCGGGGCGCAGCTCGTCGTGGATCTCCACCGAACCGCCGCCGCCGTCGGCGATCCTGCGCACGGCGATCCGGTAGGCGGAGCGGTCCGCCGGGTCGCCGCAGAGCGAGTAGTGCCGCTGCCGGCCGGAGGGCAGGGTGAGCAGCAGCCGGGCGCCGGGCTGCCAGGCCGGCAGCCGGGCGGGGCCGGCCGCGGGGGCGGTCAGCCGGAGTTCCACCACGTCCTCGGCTAGCGGGCGGCGGGCGGCGAGGGTGAGCCGCAGCGGCGCGAGGGTGCGGGCGGGCGGGCGGCGGGGGCCGCGGCGCAGCCCCGGGGAGCCGAGCTTGGGGGTGTACCAGTCACTGAAGGCGGTCAGCCGCTGGAGGAAGCGGTCGGGTCGGGGGCGCCCGTACAGGTCGGGGGGTGGGGTGGTGGGGTCCATCGGGGCGGCTCCGGAGGGGAGTTCGGTTCGGACGGGAGGTTCATCGGGCGGGCTCCTGGGGCCGTGGGCGCGCTGGGGGCGCCGGCGGTACCTCCTCAGGGGTCACCCGTTGCCCGGGGACTCCCGGTGCTCCGGTGCGGCCTGGTGCAGTGCCGCGGCGCGGGCGGCCGGGGAGGTGGCGAGGTAGCCGATGGCCTGGCTGGAGGAGCCCTCCTGGGTGGGGTGGTAGCCGGGCCGCAGGTAGCGCAGGGCGGAGCGGACCATCCGGGCGGGCTCGGGGAGCATGCCGCGGCGGGCGATCTGCTGGGCCTGCCGCCAGGTGGGGCGGAGCCGGCCGTCCAGGGTGGGATCGGCGGCCAGCAGGAAGCGGACCCCGCGGACCCACAGGTGGGTGAGGAGGGGCCCGGACAGGGCCATGCCGCGGATCCGGCGCCAGTAGCCGGGGTCGAGGTGGACCATCAGGTCGTAGGCGACGCTGCGGTGTTCGACCTCCTCGGCGCCGTGCCAGCGCAGCAGGTCGAGCATGGTGGGGTGGGCCTCGGCGCGGTCCAGGCCGGGCGAGTTGAGCGCCCAGTTGCCGAGGAAGGCGGTGAAGTGTTCGATCGCGGCGACGTAGGCGACGCGTTCGGTGATGCTCTCGCGGCGCCGGGTGGCGCTCAGCCCGGGGCGCTCGCCGAGGATCCGGTGGAACAGCCAGCTGACCTGCCGCACGTAGGGGCGCGGGTCGAGCCCCTGGCCGAGCAGGTGGTCGAGGACCTCCTGGTGGGCCTCGGCGTGGATGGCCTCCTGGCCGATGAAGCCGAGCACCTCCTCGCGCAGCTGCTCGTCGGTGATGTACGGCAGGGCGTCCTTGAAGACCTGGACGAACCAGCGTTCGCCCTCGGGGAGCAGCAGGTGCAGGACGTTGATGGTGTGGGTGGCCATCGGCTCGTCGGGGATCCAGTGCAGGGGCAGCTCGGACCAGTCGAAGTGGACGTCCCGGGGCTCCAGGACCAGGCTGTCGTGCACGGCGGTGGGGCGGGGCATGGGGTGCCTCCTGACCTGCTGGGGAGCGGCGACCAGCAGCAACCTACTCGCGGGTAGAGCGGCCGACAAGGGTTTCTGCGGGTCTTATCGACATTCAGTCTAATAACGTTCCGGCACCCCGGGAAGAGCGTCCGGGCCGGCCGATAGGCTGGGTCCCGGGCACGGACACCGGACACCGGGGCATCGAGGCGAAGGAGCGGCGCAGTGGTGGAGCAACCGGAAGGACTCGGCTCGGGCACGGTGGCCGGCCTGCTGCGGGAGCGGCCGCCGATGGACCGTGCGCTGCCCGGCTTCGACCCGGCGCAGGCCCCCGCCGCGCCCGGCCCGCTGTTCGTCGAGTGGCTGCTCGGCGCACTGGCCGCCGGCGTACCGGACGCCCAGGTCGCCACCCTGTCCACGGTCGACGAGGACGGGCTGCCGGACGCCCGGATGCTGGTGCTGCGCGACGTCGACACCGAGGGCGCCGGCTGGCTGTTCGCCGGCGACACCGACAGCCCCAAGGGCCGCCAGCTGACGGCCAACCCGAGGGCCGCACTCACCTTCTACTGGCCCGCGCTCGGCCGCCAGGTACGGATCCGCGGCGAGGTCGAGAGCGCCGCCCCCGAGGTGTCCGCCGCCGAGTTCCTGACCCGCTCCCCCGGCGCCCGCGCGGCCGCGTTCAGCGGTCCGCAGAGCGCCCCGATGGCCTCGGCCGCCGAGTACGACGCCGACTTCACCGCCGCGCTCACCCGGCTGGCCGCCGACCCGGCCCTGGTCGCCCCCGGCCACACCGTCTACACCCTGCGCGCCACCACCGTGGAGTTCTGGCAGGGCGACCGCGACCGCCGCCACGTACGGCTGTGCTACCGGCGCTCGGCCGACTGGCACCGCACCCTGCTGCGCCCCTGACCGGACGGACCCGGCGGGCCGCCGGTCAGACCGCCATCGCCAGCATCAGCGGCGCCGCCTGCGCGGCCAGCACCTCGGCGGCGTGCTTGAGCTGGTGGATCCGGGCGACCGGCATCGAGGTGGCCAGGCAGCCGACGGTGGAACCGGCGGTCACCGGGACGGCGGCGCAGACCGTGCCCAGCGCGTACTCCTGGATGTCGAGCACCGGGACGGTGGCCGGCTGGCGCTCCAGGCGGTGCAGCAACTGCTCCTGGTCGGTGATGGTGCGGGCGGTCAGCCGGGCGATCGGGTGCCGGGCCAGGTGGTCGCGGCGGCCGTCGTGGTCGAGCTGGCCGAGCAGGCACTTGCCGATCGCGCTGGCGTGCGCGGTGGCCCGGAAGTCGACCCACTCCTCGACGGCGGGGGCGAGGTCGGCGGTCGACACCGCCTCCACGCACAACTCGCCGTCCTGGTACCGGCCGAAGTACACCGCCGCGCCCAACTGGTCGCGCAGCTCGCCGAGTTTGAGGTGCAGCTTGGCGCGGATCAGCTGCTCGCGGTTCTGCCGGCCGAGCAGCGCCAGGGTGCCGCCGAGGGTCCAGCAGCCGTCCAGGTGGCGCAGGTAGCCCTCGGTCTCCAGTTCCTCGGCCAGGCGCTGGACGGCGGGCGCCGGGAGCGAGAGGTCACGGGCGAGGTCGGCCAGGGTGGCGCCCTGCGGGTGCCGGTCGACCGCCTCCAGCAGGCGCAGCGCCCTCCGCAGCACCCCGTACGGACCGGGCCCGCCCTGGCCCAGCGTGGCCTGGTGGCCTCGGGTCGGTGCCGACATGGCGTCCCCTCTCCGTCGCGGTGGCGCGCGGACCGGCCGCGGGCCTTCCCCAGCGTAACCATCCGAGTCACCGTCAGGGGCGGGCTCGGCGGGATATCCGCGCTGGTGGGCGCGGTTTCTCCGAGGCACGGTCGAATGGCATATGCCGGAGCGCGCCCGCGGGGGCCGGTGGGGTGCGCGGGAACGCGCCGGACCCCTCCCCACTGCCCTGGGGGAGGGGTCCGGCGGCCGGCCGGCCGGGCTCGGGGCCCGGGCGGCCGGAGTGGGGATGGTGCGGGGTCAGGCCTCGTCGCCGGCCCGGAGCCGGGCCACGGCCGCCTCCAGGCGGGCGCCGTACTCCTCGTCGGCCGCGTGGAAGTGGGCCAGGTTCTTCTCGATGATGTCGTCGCGGCTGACCTGGGCCAGGAAGCCCGCGATGTTGTTGACCAGACGGGTCTTCTCCCCGGCCGACATCAGCCGGTAGAGCTCGCCGGCCTGGAAGAAGTCGTCGTCCTTGGTGTGCGCCGGCGTGGTGTAGGTGCCGGTGTAGCCGTCCAGGCGGACCGGCGCGGCGAGCGCGCTGTCGGTCTGGGCCGGGCCGCCGAAGGAGTTCGGCTCGTAGTTCTTGCCGCGGCCGGCCTTGTTGAGCGCCGAGTAGCCGTCCCGGCCGTAGTTGTCGGCCTCGGTCGCCTTCGGGGCGTTGACCGGCAGCAGGGTGTGGTTGACCCCGAGGCGGTAGCGCTGGGCGTCCGCGTAGGCGAACAGCCGGCCCTGGAGCATCTTGTCCGGGGACGGGCCGATGCCGGGCACGAAGTTGTTCGGCGAGAACGCCGACTGCTCGACCTCGGCGAAGACGTTCTCCGGGTTGCGGTTCAGCACCAGGCGGCCGACCTTGACCAGCGGGTAGTCGGCGTGCGGCCACACCTTGGTCAGGTCGAACGGGTTGAAGCGGTAGTCCGCGGCCTCGGCGACCGGCATCAGCTGGACGTACAGCGTCCAGGACGGGAACACGCCCCGCTCGATGGCCTGGTGCAGGTCGCGCTGGTGGCTGTCGGCGTCGGCGCCGAGCAGCTCGGCGGACTGGTCGCCGTCCAGCGAGCGGATGCCCTGGTTGGTCTTGAAGTGGTACTTCACCCAGAACGCCTCACCCTGGGCGTTGACCCACTGGTAGGTGTGCGAGCCGTAGCCGTTCATGTGGCGGTACGAGGCCGGGATGCCGCGGTCGCCGAACAGCCAGGTGATCTGGTGGGTGGAGGCCGGCGAGTGGGCCCAGAAGTCCCAGACGTTGTCCGCCTCCTGCACGCCGGTGAACGGGTCGCGCTTCTGCGAGTGGATGAAGTCGGGGAACTTGAGCGGGTCCTTGATGAAGAACACCGGGGTGTTGTTGCCGACCAGGTCGTAGTTGCCCTCGGCGGTGTAGAACTTCAGCGCGAAGCCGCGCGGGTCGCGCACCGCGTCGCTGGAGCCCAGCGCGCCGGCCACGGTCGAGAAGCGCAGGAAGACCTCGGTGCGCCGGCCGACCTCGGCCAGGAAGTCGGCGCGGGTGTACTGCGAGACCTCGTCGGTGACCTCGAAGTAGCCGTAGGCGCCGGAGCCGCGGGCGTGCACCACGCGCTCCGGGATGCGCTCGCGGTTGAAGCGGGCCAGCTTCTCCAGCAGCTGCTGGTCCTGGATCAGCAGCGGGCCGTACTCGCCGGCCGAGGCGGAGTTCTGGTTGTCGGCGACCGGGGCGCCGGACTCGGTGGTCAGGATCTTCGACATGGGGGTCCTTCAGTTACGGCGGTGCGGGTCGGGAGGGGGGACGTCAGACGCCGAGCAGGCGCCAGACGGCCGAGCGGCGGCGGGAGGACTGCTCGCCGTCGGGGCCGTCGGCCGGCTGCAGGGCAGCGACCGCGGCGGTGGTCGCGGCGGCGTCCGCGAGCGGGCGGGAGGCGGTCAGGGCGGCGGCCTCGGCCGCGTCCAGTCCGGCCTCGGTGAGGGCGGCGGCGGCCTCCGCGGCGGGCAGCGCGTCGAACCAGCGCAGCGCGAGCGCGGCGCGGCCGTCCTCGGTGAGCCGGCCGGTGAGCCGCAGCCGGGCCAGGCCGCCGTCCGGGTACACGTTGATCCGCACGTGGGTGACGGGCCGGCCCGGGGTGAGCCGGAAGCGGTGCCGGGTGTCGGGCTGCAGGCGGGTGCGGGGCAGGATCTCGAACCAGCCGTCCGGGTCGGTGGACGGGTCGCCGCCCCGGGAGGCGTCGTAGCCCACCAGGTCGGCCCAGCCGGGGGCGTTGGCGACGAAGTGGGTGGTGTCCACCTCGGCCGCCAGGGCCTCGCCGCCCCCGGCCAGGGCGATCTGCACCCAGTCGTTGGCCTTGTCGCGCCGACGCCGGGTCTCCCAGCCCTCGCCCATGACGGAGGCGCGGCCGGGAGCGTTCAGGTTGTGCGGGGAGGAGAAGTAGCGGTCCGAGGCGGCCTCGGCCACGCCGCCGAACTCCTGGGCGGCCAGGTCGAAGGTGAGGCCGTCCAGCTCGCGCGGGTCGGGCAGCACCTCGCCGTGCACCCGCAGGCGGGCGACGCCGCCGTCGGGCCAGATGTTCAGCCGCACGTGGGTGTAGCGGGTGCCGTCGTGGACCTCGAACTCGTGGGCGGTGTCACCGCGGAGCGCGGTCCGGGGCACCAGGTCGACCCACTCGGCGGCCTGCACCTCCTCCGGGGAGGGCTGCCCGGGGATCGAGGCGCCCTGCACCGAGCCGCTCTCCGGGTAGTTGCCGGTGAAGTGGGCGGTGTCCACGATCACGCCGCGGATCACGCCCGCCGCGCCGAGCCGCACGATCGCCCAGTCGTGGTCCTCGTCGGTGGGGTGCGGCTGCTCGGCGCTGACGCCGCGGCGGCGCTTGGACTCCCAGCCGTCCATGATCTGGCCCTTGTGGCCGAAGGTGTGCGGGCGGAACTCGGCCGCCCTGGCGACCAGCAGGTTCTCCGCGTCCGCGAAGGTGTCCTCGTTGGTGGCCACGACGCCGGCGCCCAGCAGCCGGGACGCCAGGTTGACCAGCTCGGTGAACGGAGCGCCCGGGGTCTGACTGGTGCTCAACGAAACTCTCCTTCTGTCGGCGGGTGATCTGGCTGTCGGCGGGTGAGGTGGCTATCGGCGGGTGATCTGGTGGCCGAACGGCTCGCCGGCGGTGTCCACGACCCGGCCGCGCAGCCAGGTGGTGCGCACGACGCCGGTGAGGGTGCGTCCGGCGTACGGGGTGACGGGGTTCTTGTGGTGCAGCTCCTCGGCGTGCACGGCGAACTCGGCGTCCGGGTCGAAGGCCACCAGGTCGGCGTCGTGGCCGACCGCGATGGCGCCCTTGGTACCGGTCAGCCCGACCAGTTCGGCCGGCCCGCCCGCCATCCAGCGGACCACGTCGGCGAGGCCGTGGCCGCGGCGGCGGGCCTCGGTCCAGACCGCCGGCAGGCCCAGCTGGAGGGAGGCGATGCCGCCCCAGGCGGCGGCGAAGTCCCCGCTGCCGCCGTACCGCTGCAGCAACTTGAGGTCCGGGGTGGACGGCGAGTGGTCGGACACCACGGCGATGAACTCGCCGGCCGCCAGCGCCGCCCACAGCCGGTCCCGGTTGGACTCGTCCCGGATCGGCGGGCAGCACTTGAAGGCGGTGTCGCCGTCCGGCACCTGCTCCGCCGCCAGGGTCAGGTAGTGCGGGCAGGTCTCGGCGGTCACCCGCACGCCGTCCGCCCGGGCCTGCCGCAGCAGCGGCAGCACGGCGGCGGAGGAGACGTGCAGGATGTGCACCCGGGCGCCGGTCCGGCGCGCGGTGTCCAGCAGCCGGGCGACGGCGGCGGCCTCGGCGTCGTCGGGGCGGGAGGCGAGGAAGTCGCGGTAGTGCACGCCGGGCTGCTGCGGGGCGGCGTCCAGCACGGCCGGGTCCTCGGCGTGGATGATCGCCAGAGCGCCGATCCTGGCCTGCTCGGCCAGCGCCGTCTCCAGGTCGGCCGGCTCGACGTGCGGGAACTCGTCGACCCCGGAGGGTGCCAGGAAGCTCTTGAAGCCGAACACCCCGGCCTCGTACAGCGGCGCCAGGTCACCGGCGTTGCCGGGGATCGCACCGCCCCAGAAGCCCAGGTCGACCCAGGCCTGGCCCTCGGCGGTCTTCCGCTTGGCCTCCAGGCCGGCCACCGTGGTGGTGGGCGGGACCGAGTTGAGCGGCATGTCGATGATGGTGGTGACCCCGCCGGCCGCGGCGGCCCGGGTGGCGGTGGCGAAGCCCTCCCACTCGGTCCGGCCGGGCTCGTTGACGTGCACGTGGGTGTCGACCAGGCCGGGCAGCAGCGCGGTGTCGCCGAGGTCGGTGAGGTGCCGGTCCCCGGCGAGCAGTGCGCCGTGCTCGGCGATCTGCTCGATCCGGCCGCCGCGGACCAGGACGTCCGCGGGACGCTCACCGTCCGGCAGGACCACGCGGCGGGAGCGGATCACCGCCGTGCTGGGCGTCTCGCTGAGGGGCATCTGGACCTCCGGGCCGGGTGTGTCTGGTGGAGCCGCTGATGGCGAGCAGGCCGTGCCACAGGGGAAGTTGAGGTCTGACGATCAGACTTTCACCCCGAGTGCTCGGAGCCTAGGCCCGCCTTCAACAAAACGTCAATGTAGGAAACTACGAGTGGCCGGTCGGGGCCGGCCGACGGCTCAGCACCTCAGCCGACCAGCAGCTCAGCCGGCCAGCAGCTCGGCCGCCAGCAGCTCCCCCGCGACCTCCGCGAGCTCGCCTGCCAGGGTCATGCTGTCGCCGGGCCGCTCGGCCAGATCGGTCAGCGCCACGGCGGCGGCGAAACCGGCCGCCCGCCACTGGTCCTCCGACAGTTCCAGCCGCCCTGCCACGGCAGCCACCCGAACCCCCGCCCGAGTGGCCGCCGCGGCAACGCCGGCGGGAGCCTTGCCGTGGAGCGTCTGCGCGTCCAGGCAGCCCTCGCCGGTCACGACGAGGCGCGCCCCACGCACAGCCTCGTCGAAACCCAGCAGCTCGAGCAGCAACTCGATGCCGGGTCGCATGGTGGCGCCGAGCAGGGCCAGGGCGGCGAAGCCGACCCCGCCCGCGGCTCCGGCGCCGGGAGCGTCCCGCAGGTCCCGGCCGGTCACCGTGCGGACCAGGTCCGCCCAGCGGGTCAGGCCCTCCTCCAGGACGGCCAGGTCGTCGCCGTCGGCCCCCTTCTGCGGGCCGTACACGGCGGTCGCGCCGCGCGCCCCGAGCAGCGGGTTGTCGACGTCGCAGGCGACCACGATCTCCACCCCGGTCAGGCCGTCGGCCAGCGATCCGAGGTCGATCCGCTCCAGCCTGCGCAGCGCGGCCCCGCCGGGCGCCAGCTCCGTACCGTCGGCGTCCAGCAGGCCGACGCCCAGTGCCTGGACCATGCCGGCGCCGCCGTCGGTACAGGCGCTGCCGCCGAGGCCGAGTACCACCCGCTTGACGCCCAGGCCCACCGCGCGGCCGATCAGCTGGCCGACCCCGTAGGAGCCGGCCGCCAGCGGAGCGGTGCGGCCGCCGGGCAGCCGGGCCAGGCCCGAGGCCTGGGCGAGCTCGACCACGGCGGTGTCGCCCCTGACCGCGATGGCGGCGTCCACCGGCAGACCGGTCGGGCCGGCCACCTTGACCGGCACCCGGGTGAAGCCGGCCGCGAGCGCGGCGGCCAGGGTGCCCTCGCCGCCGTCGGCGACGGGGAGCTCGCGGACCTCGGCGCCGGGCACGGCCCGGCGGATGCCGGCGGCGATCCGGGCCGCGACCTCGGCGCCCTCCAGCGTGCCCTTGAACTTGTCGGGGGCGACGACGACATGGCCCTGGGTGGGGGTGGCGGGCATGGCGTGGGCCTCATTTCCGGATCGGGCTGATGCGTGGGGGGAGAACGGGTGTTCCTGTGGAGCTCTACCCGTTCGGGGAGCCCGGTGTGCCTCACGAGGGGTGCGACCCCCTCCTCGCCGTTCCCCGCTCGTCCCGCTTCCGACGTACGAACGAGGCTCCCCTCGGCGAAGGAGGGGGCCGGGCGGCGACGCGCCGGCACGACCGAAGTGCCCCCGGGAGGGAGTGCGCGCGCCGCCGGCCTGGCCTCCTGGTGGCGCGGGCACGACCGGACAGGTACACGCCACCAGGAGGAGCTCTTGGGGTCTCGCCGGGGGACGGTTCAGGGCACGTCCCCCGGCGAGGGGTCGTTACGCGGCCTGGCGGCCGGAGAGCCGCTCGACGCCGCGCAGCAGGGCGGAGTGGTCGAGCGAGCCGTCGCCGTTGGCCCGGGCCGAGGCGACCAGCTGGGCCACCACGGCGCCGACCGGGAGGGCCGCACCGACGGCGCGGGCGGCGTCGGTGACGATGCCCATGTCCTTGTGGTGCAGGTCGATCCGGAAGCCTGGGGCGAACTGGCGGTCGATCATGTTGGCCTTCTTGCGGTTCAGCACGGTGGAGCCGGCCAGGCCGCCGCCGAGCACGTCGAGCGCGGCGGGCAGGTCCACGCCGGCGTTCTCCAGGAAGACCACGGCCTCGGCCAGCACCTGGATGTTGACGGCCACGATCAGCTGGTTGGCGGCCTTCACGGTCTGGCCGGCGCCGGCCGGGCCGACGTGGATGACGGTGGTGCCGAGCGCGTCGAACAGTGGCTTCGCCTCGGCGAAGTCGGCGGCGTCACCGCCGACCATGATCGACAGGACGGCCTCGACCGCGCCGGCCTCGCCGCCGGAGACCGGGGCGTCCAGGGTACGGACGCCCTTCTCCTTGGCCGCCGCCTCGACCTTGATCGAGGTCTGCGGGGTGATCGAGGACATGTCGATCACCAGGGTGCCGGCCTTGACGTTCTCCAGGACGCCGCCCTCGCCCAGGATGACCTGCTCGACCTGCGGGTCGGCGGGCACCATGGTGATGACGACCTCGGCCTCGGCCACCGCCTGCGCAACGCTGGTCGCCGCGTGGCCGCCGGCCGCCACCAGGGCGTCGATCGGGGGCTGGGTGAGGTTGAAGCCGGTGACGTGGTGGCCGGCCTTGACCAGGTTGGCGGCCATCGGGCTGCCCATGATGCCGAGGCCGATGAAGGCGATCTTGCGGCTCATCGCGTCGTTCCTTTTGTCCGTGGTGGGGTGGGAGATGGCTCAGTTGGCGGCGCGCAGCGCGCGCGGGAGCCACTCGAAGCTGTCGGCGCTGACGCCGTTCGCGGGGCGGTACTCCAGGCCGATCCGGCCGGTGTAGCCGGCGGCGGCGAGGCGGGCGAAGAGGTCCTCGAAGTCCAGCTCGCCGGTGCCGGGCTCGTTGCGGCCCGGGGTGTCGGCGATCTGCACGTGGCCGAAGCGGTCGGCATAGGTGTCGATGACGGCGGCCAGGTCCTCGCCGTTCTTCGCCAGGTGGTAGAGGTCGCAGAGGAACTTGGCGTTGCCGAGGCCGGTGGCGGCGTTCACCTTGTCCACCACCTCGACGGCGGCGGCCGCCGAGACCAGCGGGTAGTCCGGGGACTCCGGCTCGTTGAGCGCCTCGACCAGCAGGATCGCGCCGATCGAGTGGGCGGCCCGGGCGGCCAGCACGAGGTTCTCCAGGGCCAGCTCGTCCTGCTCGGCGGCGGTGGCGCCCTCGACCCGGTTGCCGTAGAGCGCGTTGAGCGCCTTGGTGCCGAGCGAGTCGGCGAGCGCGACGGTGACCGGGACGTTCTCCCGGAAGCGGTCCTTCTCGGCGGGGACCGAGACGGTGCCGCGGGCGCCCTTGGTGAGGTCGTCGAGGAAGTTGAGGCCGGTGAGCTGGACCCCGGCGTCGCCGAAGGCCTTGCGGAGCGCGTCCAGCTCGGCCTGCGACGGGGTGTGCTCCTCGCCGAAGGGCCACCACAGCTCGGCGGCGGTGAAGCCGGCGGCGGCCGCGGCGGCCGGGCGCTCCAGGAGCGGCAGGTCGTTGAACAGGATCGACAGGTTGACCGTGTAGCTGTGCTGGGCGGCGGCAGTCACGTCGTTCACCTCTCACTCTCTTCCGTCTTCCGCAACTTCCACGATCCGGAAGAGCGATTCTGCTTGGTGGAAGCTTGTCCCGGGGATCGGAGGGTGTCAAGGCCGCCGCAACAATTTGTTGAAGCAGCCGAGCGGCCCCGGCCGTCCGGGCCCTGCACTGTCCGATCCACCAGCCCCTTCCCCGCACGTCCCCGGTCGCTACAGTGAGCGGGTGCGATTGATGGTGGAGTTCACGACAGAACCGTTCGAGCTGGACAGCTTCCCGGACCACGCCAAGGCTGCCCGCCGGGTCGTGGACGAAGCCGGTCTCGCCGTCTCGGTCGGCCCCTTCGGCACCAGCGCCGAGGGCGACGCCGAGCAGACGCTGGCGGCCGTGACCCGGCTGCTGCGCGAGAGCCTGGACGCCGGGGCGACCCGGATCTCGGTCCAGGTCAGCGTGGTCGACGACAACCACACCCCGGAAGGAGTGGGTACGCAGTGAGCAACGCCCTGGAACACCCGCTCACGGCGGCGATAAAGCCGCTGCTGGACGCGGTCGGCGCGACCGCGGTCGAGGTCCGCGAGGCCCGGCCCGACGACGTCCTGCTGGAGTGGGACGGCGCGCCGGCGGTGGCCGTACGGCTGCCGCACCTGAGCAGCGCCCTGGACCGACTGCTCGCCGAGATGGTCCGGCAGTTCGACGGACGCCCGCTCGCCGAGCTGGACCGGGCCGAGAAGCAGCGCGTGGTCGCCCTCCTGGAGGAGCGCGGCGCCTTCACCGTCCGACACGGGGTCGAGACGGTAGCCTCGGCGCTGGGCGTCAGCCGGTTCACGGTGTACAACTACCTGAACCGGCAGGACGGCAGACAGTAGGCCGACCGGGCCGCATTCGCCCCAGTCTGTCCGACCACCCGGCCGGGCACACTTGGCGGATCGCACACGACATCCGTCGGTAACGGGCCCCGGCTCAAAACGTAACCACCAACCGTTCAACAAAGTGTTGACGGCCCGGGGTGGCGGATCTAGCTTTTGCGGGTGGCACCACTCTTCAGGAGGTCCACCCGTGACCAACCATCCCCACCCGTCGCCCGCGGCGCTCGAGAAGCTGTCGGCGGCCCCGGCCGCCGAGCTGCGGGAGACCCTGCTGGAGATCTGCTCCAGCCCCGGCTGGGCCGCCTCCGTGGCGGCCTCGCGGCCCTGGTCCGACCGGGACGCCCTGCTCGCCGCCAACGCGGCGGCGATGGCGGCGCTCACGGCCGGCGACCTGGCCGACGCGATGGCCGGCCACGCCCGGATCGGCAGCCCCAAGGCGGGCGACGCCACCTCCGAGCGCGAGCAGGCCGGCATCAAGGGAGTGGACACCGCTCTCCTCGATGAACTGCACGAGGCCAACGCCGCCTACGAGGCGAAGTTCGGCCATGTGTTCCTGATCTGCGCGACCGGCCGCACCGCGGCCACCATGCTCGCCGCGCTGCGCGAGCGCTTCCCGAACGACGCCGCCACCGAGGCCCGGACCGTCCGCGGCGAGCTCCGCAAGATCAACGACATTCGCATCAACCGCCTGCTCGACGAGGGCTGAACCCGTCGACGGTGAGTCAACCCCTGCCATCAGTAAGGTCATTCAACCCATGACTGGCATCTCCACGCATGTGCTCGACACCAGTCTCGGCCGCCCGGCCGAGGGTGTCCCGGTCGAGCTCGCACTGCACACCGAGGGTGGCTGGAAGGTGCTCGGCACCTCCGCCACGGACTCCGACGGCCGGGCCAAGGACCTGCCGGCCGTGGAGGCGGGCTCGGTCGTCCGGCTCCTGTTCGACACCGCCGCGTACTACGCGGCCACCGCCGACCAGGCGCCGTTCTTCCCCGAGGTCTCGATCGTCTTCACGGTCGCGCCCGCGCAGCACCACTACCACGTGCCACTGCTGCTCAACCCGTTCGGATACTCGGTCTACCGCGGAAGCTAGACCGCTTCAGAGCTTAGGAGCCAGCCATGGCCCACGTACTCGGACAGAACCAGTACGGCAAGGCGGAGAACCGCATCGTCCGGATCTACCGTGACTCCACCCGTCACGAGATCAAGGACCTGAACGTCTCGGTGTCCCTCCAGGGTGAGTTCGAGGACGTCCACCTCACCGGCTCGAACGCCAACTGCCTGCCCACCGACACCACCAAGAACACCGTGTACGCCTTCGCCAAGGAGTACGGGATCGAGTCGGCCGAGGCCTTCGGCATCATCCTGGCCCGCCACTTCGTCGACGACACGGAGCGGGGCGTGGTCCACAGCGCCAGGATCCGGATCGAGGAGTACGTCTGGGACCGGATCAAGACCCCGGACAGCTCGGCCCGCTTCATCGGCTCCGAGGAGGTGGGCCACTCCTTCGTCCGCAACGGCGGCGAGGTCCGCACCTGCGAGGTCGTCTACGACGGCGAGCGCGTCCAGGTGATCTCCGGCCTCAAGGACCTGACCGTCATGAACTCCACCAACTCGGAGTTCTGGGGCTACATCAAGGACAAGTACACCACCCTCCAGGAGGCGTACGACCGCATCCTGGCCACCCAGGTCACCGCCCGCTGGAAGTACTCCTACAGCGGCCGCGAGGGCGAGGCCCAGCCGAACTGGAACCGCTCCTACACCCACGTGCGGCGGCACATGCTCGAGGCCTTCGCCGAGACCTACTCCTACTCGCTGCAGCAGACCCTGCACGCGATGGGCACCCGGGTGCTGAACAACCGCGCCGAGGTGGACGAGGTCCGCCTCGAGCTGCCCAACAAGCACCACTTCCTGGTCGACCTGTCGCCCTTCGGTCTCAAGAACGAGAACGAGGTCTACTACGCCGCCGACCGGATGTACGGCCTGATCGAGGGCACCGTCCACCGCGAGGGCGTCGTCCCCGTGATCCCGGTGGCCTGAGGCCGCGACCCCATGACCGCCGTCCGTCGCCGCACCCTCCGACCCCCGCGACCCGCGCTGGCCGGACGGTCGTGGACGGCCAGCACCACCCGCACCACCCGCAGATCCGCTTTCTCCACCCCCACCATCCGGAGACCGTGCCCGCCTCACGGCGGCCGCCCCGGGGAGTTGGAGGAGCCGGCCGGGGGACCCTTGCACCGCCGTCCCGCCCCCGGTCAAGGCGAAGTCGGCCGATCTTCTCCAGCGCCACGGGCGCGCCAGGAGCCACGGGCACAAGAGGGGCTCGACATGGCACTGCGCAACACCCCCACCGCTGACGGCGGTTCCACCTCTGACAGACCTTCGGGGCCGGACGGGACGACCGGCCTCCCGGACGACCCGTCCGCCCCGAAGGGCGTCCACCCCGTGGACGAGCTGCTGCCCCCGGTGAAGCTCCTGAGCACCGGACTGCAGCATGTCGCCGCGATGTACGCGGGCGTCGTGGCGCCCCCGCTCATCGTCGGCGCCGGCGTGGGCCTGTCCCCCGCCGAGCTCGCCCTGCTGATCTCGGCCAGCCTGTTCACCGCGGGCCTGGCCACCCTGCTCCAGACCCTGGGCATCTGGCGGATCGGCGCCCGGCTGCCGTTCGTCAACGGCGTCTCGTTCGCCGGCGTCGGCCCGATGCTCGCCATCGCCAAGGGCTCGATCGACAGGACCGGGGGCCCGAAGGACGCCCTCCCGGTGATCTTCGGCGCCGTCATCGTCGCGGGGCTCCTGTGCTTCCTCGCGGCACCGTACTTCTGCAAGCTGATCAGGTTCTTCCCGCCGGTCGTCCAGGGCACCGTGATCACCCTCATCGGTGTCTCGCTCCTTCCGGTGGCGGTCAACTGGGCCCGCGGCGGCGCCCCCGGCGCACCCGGGTTCGGATCGATGCGGGCGATCGGCCTCGCCGCCCTCACCCTCACGGCGGTGGTGCTCTGCCACAAGCTGCTGCGCGGCTTCTGGCAGCAGCTCTCGCTGCTGGTCGGGCTGGCGCTCGGGACGGCGCTGGCCTTCCCGCTGGGCCTGGCCGACTTCGGACCGGTCGGGGACGCGAAGGTGTTCGCGCTCCCGTCCCCGTTCCACTTCGGGGCGCCGCAGTTCGACGCCGCGGCGATCGTCTCGCTCTGCATCGTCATGGTGGTCTCGATGACCGAGTCCACCGCCGACATGCTGGCGCTCGGCCGGATCGTCGACCGGCCGGCCGACGAGAGGACCCTCGCCGCCGGCCTGCGGGCGGACGGCCTGGCCACCGCGGTCAGCCCGGTCCTCAACGGCTTCGCGGCCAGCGCCTTCGCCCAGAACATCGGGCTGGTGGCGCTGACCAACATCCGCAGCCGCTTCGTGGTCGCGGCCGGCGGCGGGATCCTGATCCTGCTGGGCCTGTTCCCGGTCCTCGGGTCGCTGGTCTCGCTGGTGCCGCAGCCCGTCCTCGGCGGCGCCGGGATCGTGCTCTTCGGCACGGTCGCCGCCAGCGGCATCCGCACCCTCGCCGAGGCGGGGATGGAGTCCGGCGCCAACACCATCCTGGTCTCGGTCTCGCTCGGGGTCGGCATCGTCCCGATCGCCGCCCCCACCTTCTACGACGCCTTCCCGGAGGCCGTCCGCACCCTGATGCACTCCGGCATATCGGCCGGCTGCGTGATGGCCGTCCTGCTCAACCTGCTCTTCCACCACGTCGGCTCCGCCCGACGCTCCCCGACCACCGAGCCGCCCGGCGCGGCGGTGTCACCGGCGACACCGTCCTGACCGGTGGGGGGCGTGCACCGCTCACCCGCACGCCCCCCTTCCCTCGCCCCCATAGGAGTCACACCATGGCAGTCCAGCCGCCGCCCGCCGACCAGCGGATCGTGATCGAGAACGTCGCCATCGCCACCGTCGACGCCAACGACACCGAGTACGCCCGCGGACACGTCGTCATCCTCGGCAACAAGATCGAGTCGGTCGGCGACGGCCCCGCCCCGCAGTGGCTGGACAACGTGGTGCGCCGGATCAACGGCGAGGGCCACCTGATCACCCCGGGCCTGGTCAACACCCACCACCACTTCTACCAGTGGATCACCCGCGGCCTGGCGCAGGACAACATCCTCTTCGACTGGCTGGTCGCGCTCTACCCGACCTGGGCCCGGATCGACGACAAGCTGGTGCACGCCGCCACCCAGGGCTCGGCCGCCGCACTGCTCAAGTCCGGCTGCACCACCGCCTCCGACCACCACTACGTCTTCCCGCAGGGCGGCGGCGACATCCTCGGCGCCTCCATCGAGGCCGTCCAGGAGCTCGGCCTGCGCTTCACCGCGCTGCGCGGCTCGATGGACCGCAGCAAGAAGGACGGCGGCCTGCCGCCGGACCACGCGGTCGAGCGGACCGAGGACATCCTGATCGCCTCCGAGGCCGCCGTCGACACCTGGCACGACCCGTCCTTCGGCTCGATGCTGCACGTCGCCATCGCGCCCTGCTCGCCGTTCTCGGTCTCCACCGAACTGCTCAAGCAGAGTGCCGAACTGGCCCGCCGCAAGGGCGTCCGGCTGCACACCCACGGCTCCGAGACCGCCGAGGAGGAGGAGTTCTGCAAGCAGCTCTTCGGCATGGGCCCGACCGACTACTTCGAGTCCACCGGCTGGCTCGGCGAGGACGTCTGGATGGCCCACTGCGTCCACATGAACGACTCCGACATCGCCAAGTTCGCCGAGACCGGCACCGGTGTCGCGCACTGCCCCTCCTCCAACGCCCGCCTGGCGGCCGGCATCGCCCGCGTCCCCGACATGCTGAAGGCCGGCGTCCCGGTCGGCCTCGGCGTCGACGGCACCGCCTCCAACGAGTCCGGTGAGCTCGGCACCGAGCTGCGCAACGCGCTGCTGATCAACCGTCTGCACGGCTCCCCGACCGCGCTGACCGGCCGTCAGGCCCTGCGCCTGGGCACCATGGGCGGCGCCCGGGTGCTCGGCCGGCAGAACGAGATCGGCTCCATCGAGGCCGGCAAGCTGGCCGACCTCGCGCTCTGGAAGGTCGACGGGATCATGCACTCCTCGATCGCCGACCCGGTCGCCGCCCTCACCTTCGGCGCCCTGCCGCCGCTGACCGCGCTGTTCGTCAACGGCAACGCCGTGGTCGAGAAGGGCACCCTGACCACCGTCAACGAGGACCGGATCGCGCTGGCCTGCGCCAACGCGGCCAAGGAGCTCGCCTCCCGCGAGGTCTGATCCCCCACCGGCTCCGGTGGCCCCGCCCGGGACGGCGGGACCACCGGACCCGCCCCAGGGCGGGATGCGGCCCCGGACCCACGGCGAGGGTCCGGGGCCGCGGCATGCCCGGGGGCGGCCCCGGACGCTCCGGCGGCAGCCCGGGGCCGCCCGCCGGAACCGCCCCGTGATCCGCTAACGTCCTCCCCGTGTCACAGCGGGGACCCGGGACGAACCGGGCAGGAACGGGGTAACGGCATGCACGACATCCACGTACGGCCCGAAGGGCTGCACACCGCCTCCGAGGCGATCCGGACCAGCTCGGGCCAGTTGGGCGGACGCAGCGGCCACTGGCTGGACGCCAGCCTGACGGCCGCCGCCGCCCACCCCGACTGGTGGTCGGGCCCGGCGCTGCGCGAGTGCGCGGACGCCTGGCAGACCCACATGACCTCGGTGGTCCAGCAGTTGCACACCTACGCCGACCAGCTGCGGGACTCCGCGCACTCGTACCAGAGCGCCGAGCAGGAGGCCGTACGGCGGCTGGACCAGGCCTCGCGCGACCTGAACGCGGGGGTCTGAGCATGGTCGAGTTCGCCGCACTGAGGAAGGCCGACCCCGGGCAGCTGCGCACCGCCGCGGACGGCTGGGTCGAGCTGTCCAAGGAGGCCTGGCAGGCCGTCAACGACATCCACGCCAACGGCATCGGCCCGCTCAAGGAGGACTGGCAGGACCGGGTCGGCCAGGCCGCCGGCAAGAAGCTGGACGAGCAGGCGCGCATTCTGGAGTCCGGCGCCGACATCATGCGCGGCGTCGCCATGGTGGTGGACGGCTGGGCCTCCTCCACCGAGTACGCGCAGCGGGCGCTGACCCACGCGGTCGAGCTGGCCGAGGCGTACCAGCTGGAGGTGGACGACAACGGCGGGGTCTCCACCACCGGCGAGGTGACCGGCGACAAGCTGACCCACATGAACGAGGTCGCCGAGCTGATCACCGAGGCGCTCCGGGAGGCCACCCAGGCCGACGCGCTCGCCTCCGCGGAGCTGCGCAAGCTGGCCGGCGCCACCTGCGAGACCGACCCCGGGAAGGCGCTCGACGTGCTCCAGGGCGAGGCCTCCGACACCCAGCTCAACATGCTCGCCGGCGACATCCCCGACGGCAAGGACCCCGCGCTGGTCGCCCGCTGGTGGGACTCGCTCACCCCCGAGGAGCGCAAGCAGCTGGAGCTCGCCGAGCCGGTGAAGCTGGCCAACCTGAACGGCCTGCCGGACAGCGTCAAGGAGGACCTGCGGGGCGGCCCGGACCGCAAGTGGGACCGGGTCAAGATGGTCGAGTGGGTGCTGGCGCACTGGGACGACAAGTCCGGCGACTTCGACGACGAGAACAACTGCACCAACTTCGCCTCCGAGGCGCTGTTCCAGTCGGGCGTCCACATGAAGGGCGACTGGACCGTGGAGGGCGACGCCTGGAACCGGGGCGACGACCCGGGCTGGCTCGGCCTCGGCATCGTCGGCCAGCAGCACAGCCACGCCTGGGGCGGCGCGCAGAACCTGCACGACTTCATGGTCTCCAACGGCGGGAAGGAGGTGCCGCCGTCCGAGGTGAAGCCGGGCGACCTGGTCTTCCTGGAGGACGACAACGACCTCAACCCGGACCTGAAGCCGGGCAACATCCACCACACCGCGATCGTCACCGCCGTCACCCCGGACGGCGACATCCGGTACAGCCAGCACAACGACTCGCGCAAGAACGTGAGCATGGACGGCCGTTCCGACCACGAGGCCGCCTCCGAGGGCCGACAGAAGATCAAGTACGTCCGTGTCGAACCGAACTGGTACTGAGATGGCCCACCCGACCACCCTCCCCGCGGCCGGCCGGCGGACCGCCCCGCTCCCCTGGCTCGGCGCGGCCGTGGCCCTCGTGGTGCTCGGCTGGCTCTCCGCCCGCTACGGCCACACCGCCTACCTGGACGCCGTCCCGCGCCGGCTGAACCACTGCCTGAAGGCCGGGGCCGTCCCGGCCGCGGCGTGGGCCGGCGTCGTCGCCGGACCGGTGCTCGCCCTGGCGGGCCTGGTGCTGTCCGCCCGGCAGCTGCGGGCGGGCGGCGGCTGGACCGCGGCGGCGGGCCTGCTCGCGGCGGTGGCCGCGCTGGTCCTGCTGGTCGACCTGTGGGGGCTGGTGGACGTGGTCCGCGGCCTCGACCACCCGGCCCGCACCTGCAGCGGCTGACCGGCATGGCGGCCGACCGCAGGACGTTCCGGATCTCCGACGGACAGCGGATCCCGGGCGCCTGGCGGCCGGTGTTCGTCCACGTCGCCGGTGTGCACCACCTCACCGAACTGACGGTGTACGCGGACGGCCTGGTGGACTGCCACGGCCTGCTCACCGTGGACGAGCTGGCCGAGCGCCTCGGCTACGGCTGGATCGGGGCCAGCCTGGCGGACGGTGCCCGGGCCATCGCGCCGGGCCTGGCGTCCTGGCGGTTCGCCGCCGCGCACACCTCGCTGACCGCCGCCGGGCTGCTGGCGGAGGTCCGGGCGGAGATCGAGCGGCTGAACGCCGAGCCGCCGGGGCCGCAGGCGGAACCGTTCGAGCGTGCGGTGGTGGTCGACCGGTTCTCGCTGCCGGAGTTGCACAACGACCACCCGGCGCCGCTCACCCTGGACGGCGTCCGGTACCCGTCCGCGGCCGCGGCCCTCTCGGCGGTGGACGGTCCGGAGGGCGGCCCGGCCCGGCCCGCCGTGATGGCCCGGGTGCTGCGCGCCAAGTTCGCCCAGCGGTCGGAGGCGGCCGCCGTGCTGCTGGCAACCGGGGACGCCGTGATCCGGTACGTGGACGAGGAGTCGTCGTACTGGGGCGGCGAGGGCCCGGCGGCCCGGAAATGGGCGGGCCGGCTGCTCGAGCTGGTCCGGGCGGAGCTGGCCGAGGGCGTCGCCGGCCGGTGACCGCCGGCCCGTCAGGCCGTGCGGCCCAGGGTGGCGAGGTAGGCGCGCCAGCCGCCGAAGGCGGTGATCTCCTGGTGCACGCCGCGCTCGAGTTCGCCGCGGGCCAGCACCATGGACAGGCAGGCGGAGCCGTCGGCGAGTTCGATCACGCCGAGTTCGAGGGTGCGGGGTTCGCCGGGAAGGATCACGTCGCGCAGGTGTTCCAGCGGGACCTCGTAGAGTTCGCCCTCGATCGCGGTGTCGACGGACGGGTCGGCAAGCAGCCCGGGGCAGACGTCGTCGAGGGAGAAGAACCGGTAGCCGGGCGCGGTGCGGACCGGGCCGATCAGCATCTCGGCGACCGAGGGGTGGAACGGACCGCCGACCATGGCCTGGCCGTTGAAGAAGACGCGGGGCATCGGGGTGGGACCTCCGGGGTGCGGACGGCGCGGCCCGGCCGGGGCGGGTGGTGCGGGGTGCCCCCGGCCGGGCCGCGTCACGGCGCTGTACACAGCGGCGCAGACGGTGCGGGCAGTGCTACAGCCTGGCAGGCGGCGGCCGGCTCGCGGATGGATAGATTGGGCTCGTTCAGCCGAGCAGGGGCAGCGCGGGCAGGGTGAGGAAGTCGACGAACTCCTCGGCCAGCGCGACCTGTTCGAAGAGCCTGGCGGCCTCGCTCCAGCGCCCACCGGCGTAGACCTGGTCGCCCAGTTCGGCGCGCAGCGCGGTCAGCTCCTCGGCCACCAGCCGGCGGACCAGGTCGGCGGTGGCCTTCTCGCCGGTGTCGGCGAGGATGACGCCGTTGTTGATCCACTGCCAGATCTGCGAGCGGGAGATCTCGGCGGTGGCGGCGTCCTCCATCATGTTGAAGATGCCGACGGCGCCCAGGCCCCGCAGCCAGGCCTCGATGTAGCGCAGCCCGACCTGGACGGCGTTGTGCAGTCCGGCCTCGGTGCACTGTCCGCCGGCGCCGGCGATGTCGAGCAGTTGGGCGGCGGTGACGGGCTCGGACGGGCCCGGGTCGTCCTTCTGGTTCGGGCGCTCGCCGAGGACGGCGTCGAAGGAGGCGCGGGCGACCGGGACGAGGTCCGGGTGGGCGACCCAGGAGCCGTCGAAGCCGTTGCCGGCCTCGCGGTCCTTGTCGGCCTTGACCTTCTCCAGGGCGGCCGCGTTGACCTCGGGGTCCTTGCGGGAGGGGATGAAGGCGGCCATGCCGCCGATCGCGTGCGCGCCGCGCCGGTGGCAGGTCTGCACCAGCAGGCGGGTGTAGGCGGCCATGAACGGGGAGGCCATGGTGACGCTGTTGCGGTCGGGCAGGATGTAGTGCTCGCCGGCGTCGCGGAAGTTCTTGACGATGGAGAACAGGTAGTCCCAGCGGCCGGCGTTCAGCCCGGCGGCGTGCTCGCGCAGTTCGAAGAGGATCTCCTCCATCTCGAACGCGGCGGTGATGGTCTCGATCAGCACGGTGGCGCGGATGGTGCCGTGCGGGATGGCGAGGGCGGCCTGCGCGTGGGTGAAGACGTCATTCCAGAGCCGGGCCTCGAGGTGGCTCTCGGTCTTCGGCAGGTAGAAGTACGGGCCGGAGTTCGGGTCCTGCTCGCCCTTGGCGAGCAGCCGGGCGGCGTTGTGGAAGAAGTACAGGCCGAAGTCGAGGAAGGCGCCGGCCACCGGGGTGCCGTCGACCAGCAGGTGGTTCTCGTCGAGGTGCCAGCCGCGGGGGCGGACCACGACGGTGGCCAGCTCGGCGGCGGGCTTCAGGGTGTAGGCCTTGCCCGCCTCGGAGGTGAAGTCGATCCGGCCCTCGAAGGCGTCGATCAGGTTGATCTGGCCGGAGACCACGTTCTCCCAGGTGGGGGCGGTGGCGTCCTCGAAGTCGGCGAGCCAGACCTTGGCGCCGGAGTTGAGGGCGTTGATCACCATCTTGCGGTCGGTCGGCCCGGTGATCTCCACCCGGCGGTCCTGGAGCGCGCGGGGGGCGGGGGCCACCTGCCAGTCCCCGGCCCGGACCTCGGCGGTCCCGGGCAGGAAATCCAGCGTCCCGGCCGCGGCGATCTCGGCACGGCGGGTCTTTCGTCGGGTCAGGAGCTCCTGCCGGCGACCTTCGAAGGCACGGTGGAGGCCGACGACGAAGGCGACCGCCTCCGGGGTGAGCACCTCCTCGGCGCGGGGAACGCGCGGACCGGCGACAGTGACGACCGGGGCGGCGGGGGAAACGCCGTCAGGTCCCTGATCTGCACCCATGGGCAGGACACTCCTTGGACGGTTGTGAAAGCTTGGGGAGCTCCGGTGGGAACTTCCCAGATCCGAACCCACCTACCGGCGGGTTTCGTTCTGTAGGGTGGAGACTAGTTTCCGCGATACAGAATTTCAACGGTTTGTTGAGCTAGATCGCTGGGACTCTACTCCTCCCGCGACAGTGAAGGGAACGCCGGTGGCCAGCACCCCCGCCGAAGCACCGACAGGCACCGAGCGAGCCTCCGGTGGCGTGCAGTCCGTCGAGCGCGCCTTCCAGCTGCTGGAAGCGCTCGCCGATTCGGGTGGCATCGCCACCCTGAGCGAGCTGTCCACCACCTCCGGTCTGCCGATGCCCACCATCCACCGGTTGATCCGTACCCTCGTCCAGCAGGGGTATGTCCGCCAGGACACCGCCCGCCGCTACACCCTCGGCCCCCGGCTGATCCGGCTCGGCGAGACCTCCGGCCGGCTGCTCGGCAGCTGGGCCCGCCCGTACCTGGCCGAGCTGATGGAGGCCACCGGCGAGACCGCGAACCTGGCGGTACTGGAGGGCGGCGAGGTGGTCTACGTCGGCCAGGTGCAGTCCCGCCGCTCGATGCGGATGTTCACCGAGGTCGGCCGCCGGGTGCAGCCGCACTGCACCGGCGTCGGCAAGGCACTGCTCGCCCAGCTGCCCGAGGAGGAGACCCGCGCCCTGCTCGGCCCGCAGCCGCTGCAGTCGCACACGCCGTACACCGTCACGGACCCCCAGGAGCTGATCGCCCAGCTCGCGCACGCCCGCGAGGCCGGCTACGTGGTCGACGACCAGGAGCAGGAGATCGGCGTGCGCTGCATCGCCGTCGCGGTACCCGGCGCGCCGACCCCGACCGCCCTGTCGGTCTCCGGGCCGGAGGCGCGGATCAGGGCGCTGGAGGCGGCGGCCGGCAGTGCCGCACTGGTACCGGTGATGCGTCAGATCGCCCTGCGGCTCGGGCAGGTGCTCGCCCCCTGACGGCCCGTCCGAGGGCCGCCGGGGGCCCCGGCCGGGCTCAGCCGGGCCGGACCGCGGTGGCCGTGAGCACGTAGACCGTCAGGTCGGGCTCGGTGCCGGCCTCGCGGAACAGCCTGGGCGCGGCGGCCATCTTCGGGTCCGCCCGCACCGCCTCCAACGCGGCCAGGTCCCGCCACAGGCTCTGCACCCGCCAGTGCCGGTCCGGCCCGCGCAGCAGTTCCGTCCGCAGCAGCCCGTCGGGCAGCTCGGCGGTGATCAGGGTGCGGTACGACGCCACGAACCCGGCCTCCCGGTCCTCGGCGATCCGGCCGCTCACCTCGCTCAGCACCTGCTCGGACACCCGTGCCTCCTCCGCTCTCGTTCCGCCATCGGTCGCTACTGTGAGTATCGGCCAGAGTACGGACGGCGGAGGGGTACGACATGTCCGAGAGCGTGGGCCCGCGGGCGGCGGGCAGGTCGGCCGCGGTGCTGCTGGCCCTGTGCGGAGCCCTGGGGGCCGTCCCGGCCGCCCCGGTGGCGGCCGGCGCGGACCTGCTGGTGGTCCGGCTGGACCCGGACCCGGCCCCGCCCGGCGGCAGCACCACCCTGCACGGCTTCGTCGCCAACGGCGGCCCCGACCGCACCGCCTCGGCGTTCACCGTCCTGGCCGAGCTGCCGGCCGGCTTCGCCTTCGAAGGCCCGTACTTCCCGGACTCCTGCACCACCGGGCCCGGCGCGCACCTGCTGCGCTGCACCTTCCCGGCGGGGCTGCCCGCCGGCCGTAGCGCGACCGTGCTGGCGCCGGTCCGGGTGGCACGCGAAGTGCCCCCCGGCACACGGGCCGAGGGGCACCTCCTGGTGATCGGCACCGACGACCGCGACGCTGCGGACGACGGCACCCCGTTCACGCTGAGCGTGTCACCGTGACGGTCAGCGGTAGACCCGCACGTAGTCCGCGGCGAACGTGATCGGCGCGGTGCCGGTGGGCGCCGGGTGGTACTGGCCGGCGCTCAGCGACAGGTTGAGGATCAGGTACGCGGACC
>NZ_JBEZIR010000089.1:0-35679 GCF_040651175.1 Kitasatospora sp. NPDC048540 | reverse complement strand
GTCGGGGCCGCTTCGGCCGCGGCCGCCCAGGCCGCCGGGCGGGGTGCGGCAACGGCCGGGCGCTCCCCGTCGGCGCGCCCGCTCAGGCCAGCACCTGGGTCAGGAAGGCGTCCAGGTTGGCGACCGTGCGGGCGATCTGCTCGTCCAGGGTCAGCGACTCCTCGGGGCGGCTGACCAGCGCGGACTTCTTCTTCCCGCGGACGTACAGCGAGCAGGCCAGGTCGGCGCAGAGGTAGGTGCCGACCGTGTTGCCCTCGCGGCCGGCCGCGCCCGCGCGCCGGGCGGTGAGCAGGGCGACGCCGGAGCCGGCGTGCGTGCTGATGCACAGGTTGCAGATGTTGGTCCGGGTCAGCGAACGGCGGACCGAGGGCACCCGCAGGGTCAGCCCGACCGGGCCGCCGTCGCGTTCGGCCACCAGGTACCCGCGGTCGGGCGCGCCCGGGTCCCGCCAGCCGAGGAAGTCGAGGTCGGCCCACGGGACTTCGGCCAGCTGGCGGGGCAGGTTGAGGCGGCGGGCCTCGCCCTTGGAACAGTTGACGAAGGAGTCGCGGATCTCGGTCTCGGACAGTGCGTGCATGGTTCGCACGCTAGCCACCGTCCGGGGTGGCTGTCGCCCCGTTTTCCGGTCCGCGGTGGCGGCCGGGCGGCGGGCCGGTCAGGGTGGGCGCATGGAGCGGGTGCCGCTGGAGTCGTCCTGGATCAGCTCCGCCGGGTACGACGCGGCCGTGCGGGAGCTGGAGGTCGAGACCCTCGCCGGAGCGGTCTACCGCTACCTCGCGGTCCCGCCCGAGGAGTACGCCGCGCTGCTGGCCGCCGAGAGCCACGGCAGGTACCTCAACCTGCGGATCAAACCGCGCTACGGCTACCGCCGGGTCAGCCCTTGTCCGTGACCGCGGCGGCCTTGGCGGCCCGCTTCGCCTCCTGCTTGTAGGCCCGCACCTTGGTCAGCGACTCCGGGCCGGTGATGTCCGCGACCGAGCGGAAACTGCCCTCTTCGCCGTACGGCCCGGCGGCCTGCCGCCAGCCCTGCGGGCGGACCCCGAACTGCTTGCCCAGCAGGGCGAGGAAGATCTGCGACTTCTGCTTGCCGAACCCCGGCAGCGCGGTGAGCCTGGCCAGCAGCTCCCTGCCGTCCGGCGCGTCCCGCCAGACCGCCTCCGCGTCGCCGTCGTAGTGCTCCACCAGGTACGCGCACAGCTGCTGCACCCGCTTGGCCATCGACCCCGGGTAGCGGTGCACGGCCGGCTTCTCGGCGAACAGCGCCGCGAACTCCTCCGGGTCGGCGGCGGCGATCCGGTGCGCGTCCAGGTCGTCGGCGCCCAGCCGGTCGGCCAGCGTCCGGGGGCCGGTGAAGGCGTGCTCCATCGGGACCTGCTGGTCCAGCAGCATGCCGACCAGCGCGGCGAGCGGACTGCGGCCGAGCAGTTCGTCGGCCTCGGGCTGCTGGGCGAGTCGAAGTTTCACGGCCATGGCGGGACGGCTCCGATCAGGTCGGGACTCACATGCTTGCAGCTCGGCCCGCCGGGCCCGGCGCACAACACGCGCGCCCGCGCCCGGGGGCTCTCAGGACGGGCCGGACGTCATCAGCTCGCGGACGCAGCCGCGCAGCCAGGCGTGCGCCGGGTCGGCCTGGTGGCGCGGGTGCCAGGCCAGGCCGAACGGCATCACCGGCAGGTCGAGCGGGATCTCGAAGGTGACCAGGCCCAGCGCGTCGGCCAGGCCGCGGGCCCGGGCGGCCACCAGGCCCACCAGGTCGCTGCCGCGCACCGTGAACAGCGCGGCCGGGAAGGTGGGCGCGCTGCCCACCACCGTCCTGGCCAGGCCGAGCCCGGCCAGCGCGGTGTCGACCGGCCCGTGCAGGCGCCCGCGCCGCGAGACGCTCAGATGGTGCGCGGCGGCGAACCGCCCGGCGGTGACCGGTCCGCCGGACAGCAGCGGGTGGCCGGGGCGGACCACCGCCAGCATCCGGTCGTCGAAGACGTGCTCGACCCGGACCTCGGGCGAAGTGGTGTCGATCACCCCCGCCTCCAGGTCCGCCACCCCCTCCCGCAGGGCCGGGCCGTCCCGGTGGCTCTCGGCGAGGAACCGCAGCCGTACCCCGGGCGCCTCGGCCGCGGCCCGGGCGAACAGCGCGGGGCCGAAGGCGGCGGCGAACGCGTCGTGCGCCAGCACGGTGAAGGTGCGGGTGAGGGTCGCCAGGTCGACCTGACCGGCCGCCGTGAACAGCCCCTGGGCCCGCTCCACCACCGCCCGTACCTCGGCCCGGATGGCCAGCGCGTGCGGGGTCGGCACCAGTCCGCGGCCCGCGCGGACCAGCACCGGATCGCCCAGCGCCTTGCGGATCCGCCCCAGGGTGCGGCTCATCGCGGGCTCGGACAGGTGCATCCGGGCGGCCGCGCCGGACACACTGCCCTCCTCCAGCAGCAGGTCGAGCGCGACCAGCAGGTTGAGGTCCAGGCCGGAATGCGTCACGTGCATTCCTCTCTTGTGAAACTTGCACTGGATGACAGGACCGAGCCGCCCTACCGTGGCAGACATCCCGTCATCCACGCCAGCTCCAGGGGGAGCCTTGCCGACGCCTGCCCGCACACCCGAACCGGTCCTTACGCCCGGACCGGTCCCTACGCCCGGACCAGTCGGTACGCCCGGACCGGAAGAAGCGCCGGGACTGCGGCGGCCGGTCCTGCTCGCCGTCGGCGCCTGCGTCCTGGTCGCCCAGAGCATGGTCGCCGCCATCAACCTGATGGTCCCGCAGCTCGCCGCCGCCGGGCTCGGCCTGAGCTCCGACCAGCTGATCTGGGCGGTCGACGCCTACGTGATCGTCTTCGCCGGACTGCTCATCCCGGCCGGGGCGCTCGGCGACCGCCACGGGCGGCGCGGCGCGCTGCTGGCCGGCCTCGGACTGTTCGCGGCCGGTGCGGCCCTCAGCGCGCTCGCCGACGGGCCCGCCGTCCTGATCGCCGGCCGCGCGGTCTCCGGCGCCGGGGCGGCCCTCATCATGCCCGCCACCATGTCGATCCTGGTCCAGCTGGCCGGCCCCGCCCACCGGGCCCGGGCGCTCGCCTCCTGGACCCTCGCCCTCGGCCTCGGCGGCCTGGCGGGCAACCTGGGCGGCGGCCTGGTCGCCCAGTACCTGCCCTGGCAGGCGCTGTTCTGGGCGATGCTCCCGCTGGCCGCCCTGCTCGCGGCGGCCGTCGCCACCGCCGTCCCCGCCGTCCCCCGGCACCCGGCCACACCCGACGCCACCGGCTCCGCCCTGCTCACCGGCGGCCTGGCCGCCGTGCTGTACGGCATCATCGAGGGCCCCTCGCACGGCTGGGCCTCGGCCCAGGTGCTGACCGCCTTCGCGGCCGGCGCGCTGCTGCTGGCCGCCTTCACCGGGTACGCGCTGCGCGCCCGGCACCCGCTGGTCGACCCGCGGCTGTTCGGCAACCGGCGGCTGCGCTCGGCGGCCCTCGGCTCCGCCGCGAGCTTCTTCGGCCTGTTCGCGCTCTTCTACGTCAACTCCCAGTACCTGCAGTACGTCAAGGGCTACTCGGCGGCGCTCACCGGCCTGGCGATCGCGCCGCTCACCGTCGGCATGGCCCTGGCGCCCCGCGTCGCGGTCCGGATCCAGGCGCGGTACGGACCGCGGCCGCTGATCGGCGGCGGACTGCTGCTGATCGGGCTCGGACTGCTCGGCGTCTCCACCGCCGACGCCGGCACCCCGTACCCGCTCTACGCCGTCCACCTGCTGGTGCTCTCCGCGGGCATGGGGCTGTCCGCACCCGCCCTGGCGTACGGGGTGGTGTCCGAACTCCCGCCCGGCCGGGCCGGGTTGGGCGCCGGGCTGAACACCGCGGCGCGGGAGGCCGGCGCGGCACTCGGTGTCGCCGTGGTCGGCACGGTGCTGGCCGCCCGGGCCGGCGGGCCCGGCACGGCGGCCGACCGGTTCACCGCGGGGATGGGCCTCGGGCTGCGGCTGGTCGCCGTGCTGGTGCTGCTGGCGGCCGCCGTCGCGACGGCCGGCTACCGGGCCGACCGGACACCCTCGGCCGCCGCACCGCCCGCCGAAACCCCCGACCACCCGGTCGCGCTCTGAGCGGCCCCGGCCGGGAGCCCCCGCCGGTGTCAGGTCCTGGTGGACGGGCCCGGCCGGGGGCGGCCGACGGTGTGCACCGGGGTGTCCCGGAGGCCGGGCGGGTGCGGGACGGGCCGAACGCCGGGCGTCGGTTCGGCGCGTGAACTCCCGTCCGGCCCGCCGAAGGCGCACACTTGGCCTCATGACGGCTGCTGCCCACCCCGCCCGGCTGATCGTCCTACGGCACGCCAAGGCCGCCTGGCCGGACGTGCCGGACCACGAGCGCCCGCTCGCCGAGAAGGGCCGGATCGACGCCCCCGCGGCCGGCCGCTGGCTGCGGGACTGCGGCCGCGCGCCCGACCTGGTGATCTGCTCGCCCGCCCGGCGCACCCGGGAGACCTGGGAGCTGGCCGCCGCCGAACTGGATGCCGACCCCGAGGTGGTGTACGACCCCCGGGCGTACCGGGCCGACGCCGAGGACCTGCTCGACGTGGTGCGCAAGGTCCCGGAGGAGCGCCGTACCGTGCTGCTGGTCGGCCACCGGCCGGCCGTGCAGGACCTGGTGCTGCTGCTCGCGGTCGAGCGGACCGACGAACCCTCCACCCGGGTCCGGGAGAAGTACCCGACCGCGGCCGCCGCCGTCCTGGCCCTGCCCGGCACCTGGGCGCAGCTCGGGCCGGGTGGCGCGCTGCTGACCGAGTTCGTGGTGCCGCGCGGCACGGCCGGCTGAGCCTCCGCCGGGCCCGGTGACCAGCACCGGGCCCGGCGGCCGGCCGGCGGCCGACCGTCAGGAGCCGACCGTCAGAAGCTGACCGTGACGGCCAGCTGCGGATCCTCGCCGGGCACCGTGCGCAGCTCCCCGATCCGGCCGGCCGCGCGGACGTCACCGAGGGCGAGCGTGAGCCGGTCCAGCGCCGGGCGCGGCCCGGTGACCACGGCCAGCGCCACCTCGGCCCGCATCGACAGCTGCGCCTGCGACTTGGCCTTGCGCACACCGGCGATGGCCTGGGCGGCGGTGGCCAGCACCGCGCGGTCGGCCGGCCCGGCGGCCTCGCGCAGCTCCTCGGCCCGCGGCCAGTCGGCCCGGTGCACCGAGCCCTCCTGCCACCAGGACCAGACCTCCTCGGTGGCGAACGGCAGGAACGGCGCGAACAGCCGCAGCTGCACCGACAGCGCGGGGGCGAGCGCCGCCCTGGCCGAGTCCGCCGCCCGGGCGCCCTGCTCGCCGTACGCCCGGGACTTGACCAGTTCGAGGTAGTCGTCGCAGAAGTGCCAGAAGAACTGCTCGGCCCCCTCCAGCGCCCGGGTGTAGTCGAACTCCTCGAAGGCCGCGGTGGCGGCCTCGACGGTGGCGGCGAGTTCGGCCAGCAGCGCGGCGTCCAGCGGTTCGGTGATCCGCTCCGGGCCGCCGGCGGCGCCGAGGCCGAGGACGAACCGGCTGGCGTTGAGGACCTTGACCGCCAGGCGGCGGCCGATCTTCATCCGGCCGACGTCGAAGGCGGTGTCGGTCCCCGGCCGTCCGCTGGCCGCCCAGTACCGGACGGCGTCCGAGCCGTGCCGCAGCAGCAGGTCGGTGGGGGTGACGACGTTGCCGACCGACTTCGACATCTTCTTGCGGTCCGGGTCCAGGATCCAGCCGGAGATCGCGGCGTGCCGCCACGGCAGCACCCCATGCTCGCTGTGCGCGCGGACCACCGAGGAGAACAGCCAGGTCCGGATGATCTCGTGCGCCTGCGGGCGCAGGTCCATCGGGAAGACCCGGGCGAACAGGTCCTCGTCGCGCTCCCAGCCGGCCGCGATCTGCGGGGTGAGCGAGGACGTCGCCCAGGTGTCCATGACGTCCGGGTCGGCGGTGAAGCCGCCCGGGCGGTCCCGCTGCGCGGGCTCGTACCCGGCGGGGGTGTCGCTGCTCGGGTCGACCGGCAGCGCCGACTCCGGCGGGGTCAACGGCCGCGCGTGGTCCGGGTTCCCGTCGGCGTCGAGCGGGTACCAGACCGGGATCGGGACGCCGAAGTACCGCTGCCGGCTGACCAGCCAGTCACCGTTCAGGCCCTCGGCCCAGCTGTCGTAGCGGACCTTCATGTGCGCCGGGTGCCAGGACAGTTCGCTGCCGCGGGCGAGGAGTTCGGCGCGCAGCCGCTCGTCGCGCCCGCCGTTGCGCAGGTACCATTGGCGGGTGGTGACGATCTCCAGCGGCCGGTCGCCCTTCTCGTAGAACTTGACCGGGTGGCTGATCCGCCGTGGCTCGCCGACCAGTTCGCCGCTCTCGCGGAGCAGCGCGACGATCCGCTCCCGGGCGGTGTGCACGGTCGCACCGGCCAGGTGGGCGTAGGCGGTCCGGGCGGGTTCGGAGTCCAGGGCGGCCGGTGGCTCGGCGGCGAGCCGGCCGTCGCGGCCGAGCACCGGGCGGGTGTCCAGACGCAGTTCGCGCCACCAGACCACGTCGGTGGTGTCGCCGAAGGTGCAGACCATGGCGATGCCGGTGCCCTTCGCCGGGTCGGCGAGCCGGTGCGCGAGGACCGGGACCTCGGCGCCGAACAGCGGGGTCCGCACCCGGGTGCCGAACAGCGGCCGGTAGCGGGCGTCGTCGGGGTGTGCGACCAGGGCGACACAGGCGGGCAGCAGTTCCGGCCGGGTGGTGTCGATCTCCAGCGGCGGCGCGCCGTCCGGGCGGGCGAACAGCAGCCGGTGGTAGGCGCCCGGGCGTTCGCGGTCCTCCAGCTCGGCCTGGGCGACGGCGGTCCGGAAGGTGACGTCCCACAGGGTCGGCGCCTCGGCCGGGTACGCCTCACCGCGGGCCAGGTTGCGCAGGAAGGCCCGCTGCGAGGCGGCGCGCGCCGGGGCGCCGACGGTCCGGTAGGTCATCGTCCAGTCGACCGACAGTCCCAGGCGCTGCCACAGCTCCTCGAAGGCCGTCTCGTCGGTGGCGGTGAGTCGCTCGCACAGCTCGGTGAAGTTCCGCCGGGAGACCGGGACCTGCTCCCGGCCGGGCTCGGCGGGCGGGACGAAGCGCGGGTCGTACGGCAGCGAGGGGTCGCACCGGACACCGAAGAAGTTCTGCACCCGGCGCTCGGTGGGCAGGCCGTTGTCGTCCCACCCCATCGGGTAGAACACCTCGCGCCCGCGCATCCGCTGGTAGCGGGCGACGGCGTCGGTGTGGGTGTAGGAGAAGACATGGCCGACGTGGAGCGAGCCGCTGACGGTCGGCGGCGGGGTGTCGATCGAGAAGACCTGGTCCCTGGTCCGGGACCGGTCGAAGCGGTATACGCCCGACTCGTCCCAGCGCCGCGACCACTTCTCTTCGAGCCCGTCGAGGGAGGGCTGCTCGGGGACGTCGGGGAGACGAGGCAGATGCGTCATGCCACCGCATGCTAACCGCGGCGCACCGGCGGGCGCCGGGCATTTTCGGCCCGGCGGGGGATGCGGGTCGGCCGTCGGGGCTGGTAGGCAAGGGTGCGTGCGTTTCGACAGTGTGCCCAAGCCCCCGCAGGTCGAGGCCAGGCCTCACGACACCCGCGGCTACCCCGTTCCCGCGATCACGCCCTGGGAGGACGGCCTCCCGCAGTTCGCCCTCACCGACCACGGGCGCAGCGCCGACTGTGCCCGCGGACGGCTGTGCTCGGTGTGCAACACGCCGATGCCCCGCGGCCCGGTGTGGCGGGTGGTCGGGGCGGCCGAGAGCGCGGCGATCGCCGGGGCGCTGGCGGCCGGCCGCCCGTACCGCAACCTCGCGCCGACCCTGGAGGGCCCCGGCCACCGCGCGTGCATGCTGTACGCCTCGATGGTCTGCCCGTACCTGGCCCGTCCGAACGCCCGCCGCGGGCTGTCGGCCGACGGCACGGACGAGCTGACCGCGCACGTGGTGCGCGGTACCGCCCGCGGCGGGAGCGGCGCGGTGGTCGGTTTCGGCGACTACGAGTACGCGGTCACCCCGGACAAGGTGCTGTTCCGCTTCCTGGACCTGGTCGAGTACCTGCCGCACGACGCGGCCGACACCCACCTGGCCGAGCTGCGGGCCGAACTGGCCCGCCGCCCGGCCTGACCCGGCCGGCCGGTCCCCGGGTCAGTGCTTGCCGGCGCGGTACGCGGGCAGGCCGGCGGAGGTGGAGACCTGGACCGGGGCCGCGCCGCCGTGGGCCGGGAGCGTGGCGATGCCGCCGGGCGTGCGGACGGCGATGGTCCGGCCGTCGGGGGAGAACGCGGGCTCGGTGTAGTCGGTGGTGGCGTTCGGGGTGAGGTCCTTGGCGTCCTTGCCGGTGTGGTCCACCTCGAAGACGTGGTCGTGGCCGCCGACCGAGCGGACGAAGACGATCTCCTCGCCGTCGGGCGACATGGCCGGCTGGGAGCCCTTGCCGAGCGAGCTGCCCTGCTGGCGCAGGTACTCGTCGCGGATGTACACCTCGCCGGTGTCGGAGTTGGCGTACACGGCGGCGCCGACCTTGCCCCCGCCGCTCGGCCAGGTGTTGCCGGTCGCCGGGAGCGGCTTCACGTCCGGGTCGGACATGGTGTTGAGGGCGATCTGCTCGGGGGTGCCGCCCTGGGCGGTCGCGGCGACCCGCTCCAGGCGGGAGACCCCGTCCTTGACGGCGGCGAAGATGATGTTGTTCTTGGCGGGGATCCGGTACTGGTCTTCGGCCGGGGCGACCTGCCAGGTCGGGTGGGACCAGGTCTGGCCGCCGGGGTTCTTGGCGACCACGACCCGGCCGCTGCCGTCCGGGTTGGAGACCACCAGGTCGCCGGACCCGCTGACGAAGGCCGCCTTGCTGCCGTCCGGGGACCACGCCAGGTCCCGGACCGCGGTGCCGAAGTCCACCTGGCCGCCGTTCATCAGCACGTACTGGGTTCCGTTGCTGATGGTCAGCCCGTTCCCGGCGGTGCCGTTGGCCGCGGCGGCGGTGCCCGTGGGCGTCGCCCCGGCCGGCTTGGACGCGGACGCCGAGGCGGACGGCTTCGCGGTCGGGGTCACCGGGGCCGGCGCGGTCGCGGTGGAGGCCACGGAAGGGCTCGCCGGGCGGGCGGCGGCGGTGGCGCTCGCGGAGGCGCCGGGCGCGGCGGAGCCCGCGGGCTCGGGGTCGCAGCCGGTGAGCAGCGCCACCCCGGCGGTGACGGCGAGGGCGATGGCGACGGCGGAGCGGTTGCGCATGCGGGTGCGAGCGGACATGGCTGGGTTCCCCCCGGAAACGGTCTGACGACGGCGGTGTGTCACCTATCGAGCCGCGCCGTCATCCCCTGGGCGGTGGACGCCCGTTCGACCTGTCGCTGCTCCGTGTGATGAGAGAAGTCTGGCAACCGCGCGTCCTCGATCTGTGTGCCGCCCGTCACGGCTGTGCAACACCGTCGGCTCCCGCGTACGGAGGCGCCTTCCAGGCCCGGGCGCGCCGCTGTGGAAGGGTGGGGAAGCGCCGGTGCGAACCGGACGGACCCGGGAGGCAGGCACGCCATGACACCTCATCAGAACCCCTCCGGCGGCGAGCGCGCCGACCTGCTGGAGACCCTCGCCAAGCACCGCGGGTTCCTGCGGCACACCGTCCGCGGCCTCAGCGACGAGCAGGCGGCGCTGCGCACCACGGTGAGCGAGCTGTGCCTGGGCGGACTGATCAAGCACGTGGCCGGGGTGGAGGCCCGCTGGATGCGGTTCGCGACCGGCGGCGCGGAGGCGATGCGCAGCGAACCGATCGACTGGGCGGGCCAGTTCCGGATGCTCCCCGGCGAGACGCTGGACGGCCTGCTGGACGCCTACGAGCGGGTCGCCGGGGAGACCGACGAGCTGGTGGCGACCCTGCCCGACCTCGACCTGGCGCACCCGCTCCCGGAGGCGCCCTGGTTCGAGCCGGGCGCCAGCTGGTCGGTGCGCCGGGTGCTGCTGCACATCATCGCGGAGACCTCCCAGCACGCCGGCCACGCCGACATCATCCGCGAGTCCCTGGACGGCGCGAAGACCATGGGCTGACGGCCGGGCCCGACACCGCCCGGACCGCAGAAGGGAGTCGACGCCGTGCCAGGGCAACCCGGCGGCACACCGATCGAGGGCACGCCGTCCGAGGACGGACCGTCCGAGGGCAGACCGTGCTGGGTCGACGGGAGGTTCGCCGATCCGGCCGCCGCGCAGCGGTTCTACGGGGACGTGCTGGACTGGACCTTCGTCGAGCGCCCGGTGGAGTCCGGCGGCGGCGCCCGGGCGTACGCGGACGGCAGGGCGGTCGCGGACCTCGTCCCCCCGCCGCCCGGCCAGGCGGGCCAGTCGGCCTGGTGCCTGTACTTCGCCTCGCCCGACGCCGCAGCCACCGCACGGCGGATCCGCGCGGCCGGCGGCCGGGTGCTGACCGGCCCCGCCGAGACCGGCCGGCTCGGCACGGTGCTGCTGGCCGCGGACCCGGGCGGGGTGCCGTTCGGGGTCCGGCAGAGCGGCACCGCCGCGGGCGTCGAGCGGCGCCGCGGGCCCGACGGCTTCTCCTGGGCCGAGGTGTACACCCGCGACCCCGCGGCCTCGGACGCCTTCTTCACCGCGGTCTTCCCGTACGGCGTGCGCCGGATGGAGGACGGCGGACTCGACTTCAAGGTCTTCGACCTCGACGGCGAGCCGGTGCTGGGACGGCTGGCGATGACGGACGAATTCCCGCCCGGGCTGCCGCCGTACATCGGCGTTTACTTCACCGTCCGGGACTGCGACGCGGCCGTCGCGACCACCCTGGAACGCGGCGGACGGACGGTGTTCGGGCCGCTGGACAGCCCCTTCGGACGGTTCGCCGCGCTGATCGACCCGCACGGCGCCGCCTTCGCCGTACTGGACCCGGCGGAGGCGGCCGGCGAACTGGCCGCCCTGCCCGAACCCGGCTGAGCCCGCGCCCGCGCCCTCGGGCGGCCCGGCGGCGGCGTTCCGGGGGACGGCGCGGTGTGTCCGGCCGGGGACGGCCCGCTCCCGCGGTGTCCACTGGTCCTGTCACCGCCCGCCGCTGCGAGAGAGATCCGATGACCACCTGGGAGACGGCTCCCCGGGCCGCCACCGGGCGCCCCTCACCCGCCCGGCGCTCCCTGCGCTCCCCGCGCGGCCGGCCGGTGGCCGCCGCGACCCTGCTGGCCGCCGCCCTGCTCTGCCTGTGGGCGCTGTTCCTCGCCGCGGACGCGGGGGACCTCGCCGCCCAGTACGCCTGGACCGAGTTCACCAGCCGCTACCCGGACGCCGCGTACAACCTCTCCTGGTACGGCGGCATGCACCCCGCCTCGTACAGCCTCATCGCGCCGTACCTGATGGGCTGGCTCGGCGTCCGGACCACCGGAGTGCTGGCCGGGACGGTGTCGGCGGCGCTGGCCGCCGGCCTGCTGGTGCGCGCGCCACTGCGCCGCCCGATGGCGCCGGCGCTGTGGACCGCCGTCGCGCTGTGGGCCAACATCGCCTCCGGGCGGGTCACCTTCGCGGTCGGCGTCGCCTTCGGCCTCGCGGCGCTCGGCGCGGTCCTGCCACCGGCCCGCCCGACCCGCTCCCGGACTCACACCGTGCCCTTCCGAGCCGGGGCCCCGCGGCCCGCCGCGGCCTTCCTGCTCGCCGTGCTCGCCACCATGAGCAGCCCCGTCGCCGGGCTGTTCCTGTGCGTCGCCGCGGCCGCCCTGGTACTGACCGGACGTCACCGCGAGGCACTCACCCTCATGGTGGGCCCGGTGCTGGTGGTCGGCTGCACCGCACTGGTCTTCCCGTTCCACGGCATCCAGCCCTTCGACTGGTGGCTCGCCCTCCCCCTGACCGCCTCCGCCGCCGCCGTCGCCGCCCTGGTCCCGGCCGAGTGGCGCACGGTGCGCCGCGGCGCGGCGGTGTACGCCGCCGGGGTGGCCCTCACCTGGACGGTGCCTTCGCCGGTCGGCAGCAACGTGGAACGGCTGTCGCTGCTGTTCGCCGGAACGGTCCTGCTCGCCGCGCTCCTCGAAGCCGCCCCCGGCGGGCGGCGGCGGACCACCCTGGTGGTGGCCTTCCTGGCGGTCGCCGCCTGGCAGGTCGGCAAGCCCGTCGGCGACCTGATCACCACCGTGCCCTCCGCCCGGGCGGCCCGCTCCACCGCACCCCTGCTCGGCGAACTGCACCGGCTCGGCGCCGACCGCGGCCGGATCGAGGTCGTCCCGCTCCGCTCCCACCAGGAGGCCTCCGGCCTCGCCCCGTACGTCAACCTGGCCCGCGGCTGGAACCGGCAGGCCGACGTGGCCCGCAACCCGGTCTTCTACCAGGACCGCCCCCTCACCGCCGACGCGTACCACGCCTGGCTGCGCAACTGGGGCGTCGGCTACGTCGTGCTGCCCGCCGCCGCGCCCGACGACGCGGCCGTCGACGAGGCCGGGATCGTCGCCGCCGGACCCCCCTGGCTGAACGAGATCTGGCACGACGACGGCTGGCGGCTGTTCCGGGTCACCGACGGCGTGCCGCTGGCCGAACCGCCCGCGACGGTCCGCCGGGCCGGGCCCGCCACCCTCACCGTCGAGGTCCCGCGGGCCGGCCCGGTCCTGCTGCGCATCCCGTGGTCACCGTGGCTCGGCATCGAGGGCGCCCGCGGCGGCGACCGCGGCTGCCTCGCCGAGTCCGGCGAGTGGACCGTGCTGCACGCCGCCGCGCCCGGCACCTACCTGGTCGGCGCCCGGTACGGCCTGACCCGCGGCAACCCCTGCGCCTAGGGGACGGGCACGGCGGCGGCGCCCCCTCGCCCGTACCTCCCCGTACATCCCGGGGATGACCGCGCCCCCGGGTTACCACCGGGGGCTGATGCCCGGGGCCGGCCGCCGCCCTAGGTTTCCTGCCATGACCAGTCAAGACAGCACTCCACCGGTGGTCGTCCGCCTCGACGGCGTACGCAAGGAGTACGGCGAGTCGACCGCACTCGACGGCGTGTCCCTGGAGATCCGGGCCGGGGAGGCGGTCGCGGTGATGGGACCGTCCGGCTGCGGCAAGTCCACCCTGCTCAACATGGTCGCCGGCCTGGACCGGCCGACCGCCGGCACGGTCGCCGTGCACGGCGAGGACCTCGGCCGGCTGAACGAGACCGGCCTGGCCCTGTTCCGCCGCAAGCGGATCGGCATGATCTTCCAGTTCTTCAACCTCATCGACGACCTGCCCGCCCTGGACAACGTCGCCCTCGCCGCCCAGCTCACCGGCTCCGCCCCCGCCCAGGCCCGCCGCCGGGCCCTCGAACTCCTCGGTGAACTGGGCATCGCCGACCGCCGCGACACCTACCCCGCCGCCCTCAGCGGCGGCGAACGCCAGCGGGTCGCCGTGGCACGCGCTCTGATGAACCGTCCGGCCCTGCTGCTCGCCGACGAACCGACCGGCGCCCTCGACAGCCGCGCCGGCGAACAGGTGATGGACCTCCTGATCGACCTCAACCAGCTCGGCCAGACCCTGCTCATGGTCACCCACGACCCCCGGCTCGCCACCCGCTGCGCCAGCCGGCTGATCGAGTTCGCCGACGGCCGGATCGCCCGCGAGAGCACCCTGGAGCCGACCCCGTGAGCGGCGCCGTCTGGCGGGCCTCCCGGGCGGCCGTCCGCCGCCGCCGGGTGCAGACCTTCGTGATCGGCCTGGTCGTGCTCACCTCGACCGTCGCGCTGGTGGTCGCGCTCGGCCTGCTCGCCGCGGCCTCCGGCCCGTTCGACCGCACCTTCGACCGGCAGCGCGGCGCCCACCTGGCCGCCACCTTCGACCCCGCCGTGACCACCGCCGAGCAGCTCACCCGGGCCGCCCACCGGCCCGGCGTGACGGCGGCCGCCGGGCCGTTCGCCCAGACCGTCGTCACCGTGCCGCCGCACCTGGACACGGCCGCCGACGGCGACTACCACCCGCCGCCCGGCCCGGTCACCGTGGTGGGCCGCGCCGACCCCGGCGGCCCGGTCGACCGGGTCGACGTGTGGAGCGGCCGCTGGGCCACCGGGCCCGGCGAGATCGTGCTGATGCGCCCACCCGGCCAGACCTGGGCCGCCGCCGAGGGCATCGGCCGACGGCTCACCCTCCCCGGCGCCCCGCCCCTGACCGTCGTCGGCTTCGCCTCCAGCCTGAGCCAGACCGCCGGCGCCTGGGTCCGGCCCGACCAGATGCCCGCCCTGCACCCCACCGCCCTCCAGATGCTCTACCGCTTCGACCACGCGGGCACCGGCGCCGAGGTCGACGAGGGCCGCACCACCGTGACCGCGGACCTCCCCACGGGCGCGCTGCTCGGCTCACTGTCCTACCTCACCGTCAAGCAGGACATGACCGGCACGGCCAACGCCTACCTGCCCTTCCTGACCGCGTTCGGGGTGCTCGGCCTGGTGGTGGCGGTGCTGATCGTCGCCAATGTGGTCAGCGGCGCCGTCGTCTCGGGCTTCCGGCACATCGGCGTGCTCAAGGCCATCGGCTTCACCCCCGGTCAGGTGGTCTCGGTCCACCTGGTGATGGTGCTGGTGCCCGGAACCGTCGGCTGCGTCCTCGGCACCGTGCTCGGCGACCTCGCCGCCCGGCCGATGCTGCGGACCGTGTTCATGGGCTTCGACAACGGGTACTTCGAGGCCACCCTCAGCCCCTGGGCCGAGGTGCTGACGCTGCTGGGCATGCCCGTGGTCGTCCTGCTCGCAGCCCTCGGGCCCGCCCTGCGCGCGCACCGCCTGCCCGCCGCCCGGGCGATCAGCGCGGGCAGCGCCCCGGGCACCGGACGCGGACTGCGGGTGCAGCGCCGCCTCGGCGGCACCCGGCTGCCGCGCGCCGTCAGCCTGGGGCTCGGGCTGCCGTTCGCCCGGCCGGGCCGGACCGTGATGACCCTCACCGCGCTGATCCTGGGCGTGACCACGGTGACCGTCGCGACCGGGCTGTCCGCCTCGGTGGGCGCCTTCCTGGACGCGACCGGGAGCGCCTACCAGTCCGTCAGCTACGTCGGTGACGGCGCGAGCACGACCCCGCCGACCGACACCGACGCCGAGATCGAGGCGAAGCTGCGGGCGCTGCCCGGGACGGCACGGCTGGCCGCCGCCGCACCGGTCCGGGTGCACCTGGCCGGGGCCCCGCAGCCGCTGCGCGCCTGGTTCCTGCGCGGGGACCGGGAGATCGCCCGCTCGGCGCTGGCCGCGGGCCGCTGGTACTCCGGCCCCGACGAGGCCGTGGTCGGGGCGCCGTTCCTGAAGAAGCACGGCGTGCGGGTCGGCGACCGCCTCACCCTGGACCTCGACGGCCGGCAGCACACGGTGACCGTCGTCGGTGAGACCGTGGCCGGCGACTCCGACGGGCTGACCGCCCCCTGGGAGACCCTGGCCGCGCTCGCCCCCGACCTGCCGGCCACCCGCTACGTGAACCAGTACTGGGTCCAGGTCGCGCCGGGCACCGACGTCGGCGCCTACAACGCCGCCGTGAAGGCGGCGGAGCCCGGGCTCCAGCCCACGGTCACCGGGGACGGAACCTCCGTCACGGTGAGCATCGTCGGCTCGGCCACGGTCCTCACCCTGCTGCTGGCGGCGGTCGCCGCGCTCGGCGTCTTCAACACGACCGTCCTGAACACCCGCGAACGCCGCCGTGACCTCGGGATGCTGAAGTCCATCGGGATGACCCCGCGTCAGGTGACGGTGATGGTGGTGACCTCGATGGCGGCGGTGGGCGTGGCGGGCGGCCTGCTCGGCGTCCCGCTCGGGATCGCCGTGCACCGGCTGGTCGTCCCCGCCATGGCGGACGCCATGGACACCACGCTGCCGGCCGGCGCGCTGGACGTCTGGCACCCCTCGGCGCTCGCCCTGCTGGTCCTGGCGGGGACGGCCATCGCAGTCCTCGGCACGCTGGTCCCGGCCCGCTCGGCGGCGCGGCTCACCATCGCCGAGGTGCTGCACAACGAGTGACCGAGGCCCTGGACGCCGAAGGCCCGGAGCGCGGCAGCCGCGCTCCGGGCCTTCGAGGGGTGTCGGGTGCCCGGGGTCAGTCGGAGGAGTCCTGCTGGATGAAGTCCCGGTACTCGGCGGCGGTGAGCAGCCCGTCGAGCGCCTTCGGGTCGGACAGCTCGACCTGGACCAGCCAGCCGTCGCCGAAGGGATCGGTGTTGACCTGCTCCGGCTCGTCGTTGAGGCTCTCGTTGACCGCCGAGATCCTGCCCGTCAGCGGCATGAAGATCTCGGACACCGCCTTGACCGACTCCACACTGCCGAACGGCTCGTACTGGTCCGGTCGGTCACCCGTCTTCGGCAGCTCGACGTAGACGATGTCGCCGAGCTGGCGCTGCGCGTGGTCGGTGATGCCGACCTGCACCTGACCCTTGCCCAGCGAGCGCACCCACTCGTGGTCCTTGCTGTACTTGAGGTCGTCCGGGACGTTCGCCATGCCAGCCTCCACAGAAGTCAGAAGTCGTCCGGGCGGCGCCGTCACCGACCGCCGCCGTGACGACCGGGCCGGTCGGTACGAGGCGCCAGCGGAGAGCCTGCTACAGCGCGCGGCCCCGGGCCGGAATGTTCGCCCGCAGGGGTGAGTCGGACCTGGTGGACCGCGCCGAGCGGCCCGCGCCGGGTGGGCTGTGGCGGACCGTCAGGTGAGCGAGTCGATCCAGCGTTCCAGCCGGCGCCCCTCGACGGCCATCAGCTCGGGGTCGCGCAGGGTGTTGGTGAGCAGCGAGATCCCCTGGTACGCGGCGACCAGCGCGACCGCGAGTTCGCGGGCATCCTCGCGTCCCATCGCCCGGAACTGCTGTTCGGCCCAGTCGATGAGTGCCTCGATCACCTTGGCGACGGCGCGGTCGAGGCCGTCCGCGCGCTTGTCGAGCTCCGAGGCCAGGGATCCGGTCGGACAGCCGTGGCGGGCGGTGAGCTCGCGCTGCTCGATCCAGCCGTTCAGCAGCGCCTTCAGCCGGTCCTGCGGGGTTTCGAGCGTGTCGAGCGCGCCGATCAGGGCGGCGAGGCCCTGCGCATGGGCGTCGATCGCCGCCTCGACCAGCTCGTTCTTGGTCTTGAAGTAGTAGTAGACGTTGCCGACCGGTACGTCGGCGGCCCGGGCGATGTCGGCGAGCGTGGTCTGTTCGACGCCCTGCTCGTGCAGTACCTGGGCGGCGGCGGCCGCCAGCCGCTCCCGCTTGCCCGAGGACCGCCGGGCGGTTTTTGAGTGAGTCACCTGACTGACTGTAGACGTGCGCCCCGGGGAGCGGCTAGGGTCTCGACTAAGTCAGCCAACTGACTTACCTATCCACTGACCAACTCGCGGGGGTTTTCTCATGATCGTTGTGACGGGTGCGACCGGGAACGTCGGACAGGAGCTGGTCCGGATCCTCACCGGCGCCGGCGAGCAGGTGACCGCGGTCTCCCGCCGTCCGGCCCCGCTGCCCGACGGCGTACGGCACGTGGCGGCCGACCTCGCCGACCCGCAGAGCCTGCGCCCCGCCCTGGACGGCGCCGACGCGCTGTTCCTGCTGGTCGCCGGCGAGGACCCGCAGGGCATCCTCGACCTCGCCGCAGCGGGCGGCGTGCGCCGGGTCGTCCTGCTCTCCTCGCAGGGAGCCGGGACCAGGCCCGAGGTCTACCGCCACCCGGTCGCGTTCGAGGAGGCGGTACGCCGCTCCGCCCTGGACTGGACCGTCCTGCGCTCCGGGGGCCTGAACTCCAACGCCTTCGCCTGGGCCGGGTCGATCCGTGAGCGGCGGACGGCCGCTGCGCCCTTCGGCGACGTCGCGCTGCCCACCGTCGACCCCGCGGACGTGGCCGAGGTCGCGGCCGCGGTCCTGCGCGGGAGCGGCCACACCGGCCGGACGTACGACCTGACCGGACCCGCCGCCGTCAGCCCGCGCCAGCGGGCCGAGGCGATCGGCGAGGCGCTGGGCAGCCCGGTGCGGTTCGTCGAGCAGACCCGCGCCGAGGCCCGCGCGCAGATGCTGGCCTTCATGCCGGAACCGGTGGTGGAGGGCACCCTCGCCATCCTCGGCCGGCCGCTGCCCGCCGAGCAGGAGGTGAGCCCCGCCGTCGAACGCATCCTCGGACGGGCGCCGCGCACCTTCGCCGCCTGGGCCGCCCGGACCGCCCCGGCCTTCCGCTGACCTGCAGCAGCCGGGCACCGTCCCGGGGCCCTGAACTCCCGCCCCCCTGACCCCGACCCCTGGACCCCTGACCCCTGGACCCCCGACCCGCACAGGAGCGGCCGACATGCCCGTCCAGCCCGTCCTCGACTCGTTCATGTTCCACCGGGAGCACCACCGGGAGCTCCATGGGGGGCTCCACCGGGAAGGCGGTGAAGGCCCGCCGATCGTGTTCCTGCACGGCAACCCCACCTCCTCCCACCTGTGGCGGCACGTCCTGCCCGCCGTCGGCCGGCCGGGCCGCCTGCTGGCCCCGGACCTGATCGGCATGGGGGCGTCCGGGCAGCCCGACATCGCGTACACCTTCGCCGACCAGGCCCGCTACCTGGACGCCTGGTTCGACGCGCTCGGTCTCACCGACGTCGTGCTGGTCGGACACGACTGGGGCGGTGCCCTCGCCTTCGACCGGGCCGCCCGGCACCCCGACCGGGTCCGCGGCATCGCGTTCACCGAGACCATCGTGAAGCCGATGAGCTGGGAGGAGTTCCCGGAGGGCGGCCGCCCGCTGTTCCGGGCGATAAGGACCCCGCAGGTCGGTGAGGCGATGATCCTCGACGACAACGCCTTCATCGAACAGGCGCTGCCCGGCTCCCTCGCCACCCCCCTCGACCCCGCAGACCTGGAGGTGTACCGCCAGCCGTACCCGACCCGCCGCAGCCGCCGCCCGTTGCTGCAGTGGCCCCGGTCGATGCCGCTGGGAGGCGACCCCGCCGACGTCGTCGCCAGGATCGAGGCGTACGACAGCTGGCTGGCCGCCAGCGCGGACGTGCCCAAACTGCTGCTGACCTTCGCCCCCGGGCCCGGGGTGATGATGGGCCCCGCGACCGTCGAGTGGTGCGCGGCGAACATCGCCGGCCTCGAGATCGAGCACCACCCCGACCTGGTCGCCGGCCACCACACCCCGGAGGACCAGCCGATCGCCATCGCCGTCGCCGTCACCGCCTGGTCGGCCCGGCACGGCCTCCACCGGGCCCGGACGGCTGGGCCGACGGGGCCAGCTGGGACGGCTGGAACGGGGGCGGGGGCGGGAGCGGCGGCGGGAGGTGCTTACGCGTCGCTCCCGCCGGGGGAGACGAGTCCCGTCTCGTAGGCCAGCACGACCGCCTGGGCGCGGTCGCGGAGGGTCAGCTTGGCGAAGATCCGGGCGACGTGGGTCTTCACGGTCGCTTCGCTGAGCGTCAGCGTGCGGGCGAGCTCGGCGTTGGACAGGCCGCGGCCCAGCAGGGTGAGGACCTCCAGCTCGCGCGGGGTCAGGGCGCCGAGCTCGCGGTGGACGGCCGGCGTCCGGCGCTCCCCGGCGTCGGTGCCGGGGCCGCCGCCGGTGGCGAAGCGTTCCACCAGCCGCCGGGTGATCGAGGGCGCCAGCAGGGCGTCGCCGGTGCCGACCAGGCGCACGGCGGCAGCGAGGTGCTCGGCGGTGACATCCTTCAGCAGGAAGCCGCTCGCCCCGAGCGCCAGCGCGGCGTAGACGTACTGGTCGAGGTCGAACGTGGTCAGCATGATCACCCGGCAGTCCGGGTCCTGCCCCAGGACCTGCCGGGCGGCCTCCAGGCCGTCCAGGTTCGGCATCCGGATGTCCATCAGCACCACGTCTGGCCGCAGGCTGCGGGCCGCCGCCACCGCCTCGGCGCCGTCCCGGGCCTCGCCGACCACGTCGAGGCCGCGCGCGGTGAGGATCATGCGGAACCCGGTCCGGACCAGCGCCTGGTCGTCGGCGATCAGGACCCGCGGCGCGGGCCCGGCACCCTCGGAGCCCTCGGTACCCGCGACGCCGGCCGGCGCCGGGCCCGTCACGGCCGGTCCCGCGGCCGGTCCAGCGGTCGTTCCGACGGCCGGTCCGGCAGCCGGTCCGACGGCTGCTCGAAGGGCCGGTCCAACGGGATCCTGGCCCGGACCCGGTAGCCGCCGCCCAGCCGCCGCCGCGCGTCCAGATCGCCGCCGTACACCGCGACCCGCTCCCGCAGGCCCACCAGCCCGCGGCCCGCGCCGTCACCCCGCCGCCCCGCGGTCGGCGCCGTCGCGCCAGGGGACGAGGGGCGGCCGAACAGCGTGCTGGGTCCGCTGTTCAGCACCTCCACCCGCAGCTGGCGGTCGGCGTAGCGGACCGTCACCTCGGCCTTGGTCGCGTCGCCGTGCTTGAGGGCGTTGGTCAGCGCCTCCTGCACGATCCGGTACGCCGTCAGTCCGACCCCGCCCGGCAGCGCCCTGGGCTCGCCGGATATCCGCACCTCCACCGGCAGTCCGGCGAACGCGATCCGGTCGACCAGCCGGCCGAGCTGGTCCAGGCCGGGCTGCGGGGACAGCGCGGCCGGGTCGGGGTCGTCATCGCCGCTCTGCGACGGCGCGAGCACCCCGAGCAGGTGCCGTAGCTCGGTCATCGCGTCCCGTCCGGCGCCCTCGACGGCGATCAGCGCCTCCACGGCCTGGTCGGGCCGCAGGGTGAGCACCTCGCGGGCCGCCCCGGCCTGGACCACCATGACGCTCACGTTGTGGCTGACGATGTCGTGCAACTCCCTGGCGATCCGGGCCCGTTCGGCGTCCACCGCGACCCGCGCGGCGCTCTCGCGCTCCCGCTCGAGCAGCCAGCCGCGCTCCTCGATCACCTTCCGGTGCAGCCGCCGGGCCCGGCCGAGCGCGACCGCCAGCCACGCCGCCCCCACCGCCACCACGGCCAACGCGACGACCAGCCAGACGCTCCCGGATCTCCACACGGCCCCCACCCTGCCAGCCACCCGCCCGCCGCCGCATCGTCCGCCGGGCCCAGGTCCGTACATCCCCGGGATGACCTCGGCGCCGGGCGCGGATCACGTACTCGCAGCCGGAGATCACCGCTTTTGGACGGCTCGTGGCCGTCTGACACCAGCCTCGGCAGGCCGGACTGTCGGCTTGACGTCATTGGCGACTGAGGTCGCCGGAGGAGCTTCCGGCGATGGCCTGACGGAGCCGGCAGGAAGGTGCGATCATCCGACGATCGTTCCCGATCCACGATGACGGCCGCACCCGGACCGGACAGGGGAGTTGGACGTGCCCAGCACCGAACTGAGCCACAGCTACGACATCGCGGCGACGCCCGCTGCGGTGCTCGCCCACCTGGCGGACCCCGAGAACTACATCGGTCTCTCCCCGCTGCTCGTGGACGTGCGGGACGTGCGGTGCGAGGGCGGGGTCACGCACTACGTGGCCGTCGAGCGCTTCCGGTTCCTCGGATTGGTCCGGCACGACAACGTCATCCAGGTCAGCCTGCGCACCGACGACGCCCGACTTCCGGGTGAGGCGACGGTCAGCGGCGAGGTGGTCAGTCCCGGTGGTGTGCGGATGGACTACCGGTTCGCCCTCACCGCCCGAGGCGACGGCGGTTCCCTGGTGGTCGATCGGCTGCGGCTGCACGCGCCCTTCGGCCTCCTCCGTTACGCGGCCGGGAAGGCCGGAGCAGTACAGGCCGAGCGCGGCCGAGTACTGGCCCGGCGGCTGGCCGGCGGCCACTGAGGCGGGCGGGCCTGCCACCGTTGCCGAGCGGGTGGTGGTCTCACCTGGCCAGCGGTCAGGAACGTCGATGAGGACGGGCCGCCGACCGACCGAGGGCCCGTTGGGACTTCGGCCGAGGCCGCGAACGACGAAGGCCCGGACCGCTGAGCGGTCCGGGCCTTCTGCCGGCGGAGGATACGAGATTCGAACTCGTGAGGGGTTGCCCCCAACACGCTTTCCAATTCTGCTCGGGGGTGTTCGGCGGGGTCCGTACACGTTGTCACCTACGGCTTTCTGGTCGCTGAGAAGGCATCTGGACCAGCCTGAACGGCGATGAATGAGACCAGAACTGAGACCGAATCCACGACCGGGGCCGACGCTGGGACTCGGAACTGCCGTCGAGAAGCCTGCGCGTCCCGCGCGTGGATGGAGTCCCGCGGCGTGGCTTCGTAGCGATCGTGGCATGCCTCCGCACCCTTGACAGTCACGTCCCGTTAACCGGAGTATCACTCCCGTGAACCTGTCAGACAGCCAGACAGGTGGTACGAGACTGCGGCGCGTCAGCGCCATGGAAGCGGTCCTCACCCACCTCCGCCGTGCCATCGAGCGCGGCGACTACGCGATCGGTGACAAGCTCCCCTCCGAGGCGGAGCTGTGCCGCAGCCTGGAGGTCAGTCGCCCCGTGCTGCGCGAGGCCCTGCGGGCCCTGCAGACCATGGGTCTGACCGTCTCCAGGACGGGGAAGGGCACTTTCGTCGTCGCCAGCACCGTCGAGGACCCCACCTTCGGCGACTACGCGGCCAGCGACCTGCTGGAGGTGCGCCGACACGTCGAGATCCCGGTCGCCGGCTATGCGGCGCTGCGCCGTACTCCGGAGAACCTCGACCACCTGGCCCACCTCCTGGACCGGATGGAGCGGGAGACCGACACCACCGCGTGGGTCGCGATGGACACGCTCTTCCACCTGGCCGTGGCCGAGGCCGCTCAGAACCCGGTGTTCCGCCGGATCATCGAGGAGATCCGGGACGCGCTGGCCCGCCAGTCGGCCTTCCTCAACGATCTGGGAGGTCGGCGCGAGCAGTCCAACCGCGAGCACCGGGCGATCGTCGAGGCGCTGGTGGACGGTTCCCAACACGACGCGGTGGAAGCCATGGCCCACCACCTCGACTGCGTCGAGACGACCCTCACCGACATCGTGCGCCCCCGGCGCACGGACATCCCCACGGAAGGCAGACCCGAGGCGTGAGCGAGCAGTCCCTGCAGGAAGAGTCCGCCCAGGCGGACACCCGCACCTCGTCCGGTCACGTCGACGCCGGTGACGCGGGCTACCGCAAGTCCCTCAAGTCCCGACACGTCAACATGATCGCCATCGGCGGCGCCATCGGCACCGGCCTGTTCCTCGGCGCGGGCGGCCGGCTCGCCGACGCCGGCCCCTCCCTCTTCGTCGCGTACGCGATCTGCGGCGTCTTCGCCTTCCTCGTCGTCCGTGCCCTCGGGGAACTCGTCCTCTACCGGCCCTCGTCCGGCGCGTTCGTCTCGTACGCCCGGGAGTTCCTCGGTGAGAAGGGCGCGTACACCGCGGGCTGGATGTACTTTCTCAACTGGGTGACCACCGGCATCGCCGACATCACCGCCGTGGCCACCTACACCCACTACTGGGGCCTGTTCTCCGACATCCCGCAGTGGGTGATCGCGCTCGTCGCCCTGGCCGTGGTCCTCACCGTGAACCTCATCTCGGTGAGGATCTTCGGCGAGATGGAGTTCTGGTTCGCCATCATCAAGGTCAGCGCCCTCGTGATCTTCATGGCGATCGCCATCTTCCTGCTGGTCACCCGGCACCCGGTCGACGGCGCCGTCCCCGGCCCTTCGCTGATCACCGACCACGGCGGTGTCTTCCCCAACGGCGTGCTGCCGATGCTGCTGATCATCCAGGGTGTCGTCTTCGCCTACGCCTCCGTCGAGTTGGTCGGCGTCGCGGCGGGCGAGACCGAGAACCCTGAGAAGATCCTGCCGAAGGCGATCAACTCGATCATGTGGCGCGTCGGCCTGTTCTACGTCGGCTCGGTCGTCCTGCTGTCGATGCTGCTGCCCTGGAACAGGTACTCCGCAGGCCAGAGCCCCTTCGTGACGGTCCTCTCCCACATCGGCGTCCCGGCGGCCGGCGCCGTGATGAACCTCGTCGTGCTCACCGCGGCCATGTCCTCGCTCAACTCCGGCCTGTACTCCACCGGGCGCATCCTGCGCTCCATGGCGATGTCCGGCTCGGCACCGAAGTTCACCGGCGTGATGAGCCGCACCCAGGTCCCCTACGGCGGCATCCTGCTCACCAGCGGCATCTGCGTCCTCGGCGTTGGCCTCAACTTCGTCGTCCCGGCGGACGCGTTCGAGATCGTGCTCAACTTCGCGGCGATCGGCATCCTGTCCACCTGGGGCATGATCATGATCTGCCACCTGCTGTTCTGGCGGAAGACGCAGGCGGGCGAGCTGTCCCGGCCGGGCTACCGGCTGCCCGGCTCCCCATGGACCGAGATCGTCACGCTCGGCTTCCTCGTCTCCGTCTTCGTCCTGATGTACGCCGACGGCGGCGCCAGCCGTGCCACGGTGCTGTGCGTGCCGCTGATCGCGGCTGCCCTGGTGGCCGGCTGGTACGGCGTACGCGGGCGGGTCGCCCGTACGAAGTCCTCCGAGGTGAACGTGTGAACCACGCAGTTTCGTACGGAAGTTCGGTGGCTGAGGCTCAGGCCCAGCCTCCGGTGATCCGGGAGCCCCGCCACGCCCCGGTCGCCCACCTCGTCCGCGGTGGAGTCGTCGAAGGCATCCACTACGGCTCGGTCGTCGTCCTGGGCGCCGACTCGGCCGTGGAGCTTCAACTCGGTGACATCGAAGCCGCCTTCTATCCGCGCTCGGCGCTCAAGCCGTTGCAGGCGGTGGCGATGGTGCGGGCGGGGCTGCCGCTCGACGGGGAGCTGCTGGCGCTGACCGCGGCCAGCCACTCCGGCGAGGCAGTGCACCTTGCCGGCACCCGTCGCATCCTGGAGCTGGCCGGGGTCCGTGAGGACGACCTGCGCAACATCCCCGACCTTCCGTACGACCCGGTGGTGCGCGACACCTGGGTGCGCGAGGCGCGCCTGCCGTCCCGGCTCGCGCAGAACTGCTCCGGCAAGCACGCGGCCATGCTGTACACCTGCGAGCTCAACGGCTGGTCGCTGGAGGACTACCTCGACCCCGCCCACCCGCTCCAGCGGGCCATCGCCGAGACCGTCGAGGACCTCACCGGCCAGGCGATCGCCCGGGTGACCGTCGACGGCTGCGGCGCGCCCCTGTTCACCGCCTCGCTGCACGGGCTCGCGCGCGCCGCGGCCCGGATCACCACCTCGCCGGCCGGCACCCCGGAGGCCCGGGTGGCCGACGCGATACGCGAGCACGCCGAGATGGCCTCGGGCTCGGGGCGCGACGTCGCCGCGCTGATGCGCGCCGTGCCCGGGCTCCTCACCAAGGACGGCTTCGAGGGTGTGCAGGTCGCCGCCCTGCCGGACGGCCGGGCCGTCGCCGTGAAGATCTCCGACGGGGCGAACCGGGCGCGCATACCGGTCGTTGCCGCGGCCCTCGCCCGCGCCGGCATCGACCCGGCGGCTCTCGCCGAGTTCGCGGGTGAACCGCTACTCGGAGGCGGCAAGCCGGTCGGCAGCGTCCGGTCGGTCCGCGCGCTCGACCCGCTCTCCCCGACGCAAGCCTGACCGAGCGAATCGTCCACCTCCGAAAGGCCCACACCGCCATGACCTCCGCAGCCCACCGCAGCGAACACGACCTGCTCGGCCACCGCGACGTACCCGTCGAGGCGTACTGGGGCATACACACCCTGCGCGCCAGGGAGAACTTCCCCATCTCGGGGACGCCGATCTCCGCGTACCCGCATCTGATCGACGCCCTCGCCGCCGTCAAGGAGGCCGCTGCCCTCGCCAACGAGGAACTCGGCCTGCTGGAACAGGAGAAGGCCGCCGCCGTCATCGAGGCATGCCGCGAGATCCGCGACGGCAAGCTGCACGACCAGTTCGTCGTCGACGTCATCCAGGGCGGCGCCGGTACCTCGACGAACATGAACGCCAACGAGGTCGTCGCCAACCGGGCGCTGGAGCTGCTCGGCCACGCCAGGGGCGAGTACCAGCACCTCCACCCGAACGAGGACGTCAACCTCGGCCAGTCCACCAACGACGTCTACCCGACCGCCGTCAAGATCGCCACGGTCTTCGCCGTGCGCGGTCTGCTCAAGGCGATGGCCGTGCTCCAGGACGCCTTCGCCCGCAAGGCCGTCGAGTTCCGCGACGTCCTGAAGATGGGCCGCACCCAGCTCCAGGACGCGGTGCCGATGACGCTCGGGCAGGAGTTCTCGGCGTACGCGGTCATGATCGACGAGGACCGCAGCCGGCTCGCGGAGGCCGTCGAGCTGGTCCAGGAGATCAACCTCGGCGCCACGGCGATCGGTACGGGCCTCAACGCCCCGGCCGGATACGCCGAGTCGGCGCGCCGCCACCTGGCCGAGATCACCGGCCTTCCGCTGGTGACGGCCGCCAACCTGGTCGAGGCCACTCAGGACTGTGGTGCCTTCGTGCAGATGTCCGGCGTGCTCAAGCGGATCGCCGTCAAGCTCTCCAAGACCTGCAACGACCTCAGGCTGCTGTCGTCCGGGCCGCGCGCGGGCCTGAACGAGATCAACCTGCCGCCGGTGCAGGCCGGTTCGAGCATTATGCCCGGCAAGGTCAACCCGGTGATCCCCGAGGTCGTCAACCAGGTCGCTTTCGAGGTGATCGGCAACGACGTCACCATCACCATGGCCGCGGAGGCCGGGCAGCTCCAGCTGAACGCCTTCGAGCCGGTCATCCTGCACTCCCTCTCCAAGAGCATCATGCACCTGGAGCACGCCTGCCTGACCCTCGCCGAGCGATGCGTCGCCGGGATCACGGCGAACGAGGCGCAGCTGCGGGCCGCCGTGGAGAACTCCATCGGCCTGGTCACCGCCCTCAACCCCCACATCGGCTACGAGGCGGCCACCGGCATCGCCAAGGAGGCCCTGGTCAGCGGGCGCGGCGTCGCCGAACTCGTGCTGGAGAAAGGCCTGCTGCCGGCCGAGCGGCTGCAGGCGCTGCTGCGGCCCGAGGTGCTCGCGGGGAGCGGTTCGCCGCAGCTCTGACCCCGGTCGGCCCGAGCGGGGGGAACGCCCCCGGGCCGTTCTTCCAGCCACCGCTGTGTCCGGGTGGCGGTCGGCGGTGGCAATCACGTCGCCCAGCAGCTTGGTGCACCGGCCACTGGCGAACACGTCCTCGTAGGCCACGAAGTCGTCGGTGCGGCCAAGCAGCCGGGGCACCGGCAGCGCGCGGGAGACGGCCTGCCAGCCCGCGACCTCGGTGTCGGCCGCTGCCCGGCCGAGGGGCTTGCGGAAGGCTGCGAGGGCGCTCACCGGCGGCTCTCCGGTTGGGCGGTGGTGGCCAGCCAGTGGCCCAGGACGAGGATGGCCGGCTCGACGGCCTTGGCACGGTCGTCCCGGGCCTGAAGGCGGAGGTCGGAGTCGGCTGCTGCTTCGCGGTCGAGGAAGACCGCAAGGGCGTCGTCGTCGCCAGCGCACTCGGTGTCCTCGAAGCGATGGCTTTGGTGGTTCCGGCGAGAGCGTGGCGTAAGCCGCTCCGTCAGCCGCCAAAGCGGGCAAGCCCCAGGCCGGTGGCCCGGGGCTTGCTCCCTATGTGCGCTTGCTGGTTACTTGAGCGGCGTGCCGCCCGCGTTGCGGTAGGCGATGGTCTTGTTGATCAGGTTGCCGCCGTCGGTCTCGGGCGTGGTCTGTTCCGTCCAGCCGGCGCCGAACAGGATGCCGCCGACGTGTGCGTTCGCCGCTTGGTCCAGGTGCGAGAAGAACCAGTCGACCTTGTCGTCCTTGTAGTGGTTGGGCGTGTTGTTCTGCGCCATGTTGCCCAGGGGGACCTGCCACAGGACCACCGGCTTGCCCACGGCCTCGGCCATCGTCTTGTAGAAGGCGAGCGCGGCGAAGCCCTTCTGGTCGTTCCAGTAGGTGTTCTTGCTGCCGTGGGCGGGCAGTGCGTACCAGCCCGCGTCGCGGTCCGTCACGTCGGTGACCAGGAAGTCGGCGCTCGATGCCCCGAGGTCCGCGTAGTCCTTGGCGCACTGCGGGGTGTTCTGCTGCCAGTCGAAGCAGGACAGGTGCAGGCCGATGCCGGTGTTCGGCGCGTACTTGTGCCCCATCGAGATAAGGCACTGGGCCAGGCCGGAGGCGCTGTTCTCCTGCGAGCCGCAGTCCGTGGGGTTCGCGGCCTGGACCTGCGCGGCGACCTGGTGCGGGTTGCCGAGCGAGCGGACGTAGCCCCAGAAGTCGGGCTCGAGGTCGATCATGTCGTGCGAGGTGCCGATCTTCTGGAGCAAGAAGCGGTAGTCGTTCAGGTAGCGGGTGAGCAGGTCGGCCCGGTTGATGGCCTGGACCTCGCCCGGGCCGCCGCCCTGGCCCGCCGCGTCGCCGAGGTCGCGCAGCGAGTACCAGGTCCAGAGCTGCTTCTGCGGGCGCGACTTGCCCTGGTAGGTCTCATGAGCCGCATTGGCGTCCTTGTAGGTCACGAACGTGCCGGGCGCCGTGGTGCTGCCGGTCCAGCAGCCCCACCAGCCCGACCACCCGTCCTGGCAGCGGGCCGCCGTGTAGGCGTCCGACGAGGGCGCGGGCTGGCTGTGCACGTAGTTGTACCGCACGTCGAACGGCGCGGCGTGCGCCGAGGAGTCGTCCATCGCGCCGCCGATGAGCATCGTTGTGCTGCCCATGAGGGTCTTCGCCGAGCTGACGCTGCCGGGGGCCGGGGACGCCGGCGGCACGGAGGTCGGGCGGGTGCTCGGAGCCTGGCTCGCCGGAGCGCTGCCGGTCGGCTTGGTGGGCGTGGTGGGCGTGGTGGGCGTGGTGGGCGTGGCGGTGCTGCCGGAGCCGCCCGTGTTGCCGCCGACCGGGACGAGCTGCCACTGCTGCTGGGGGCCGTTCCAGTCGTGGTACTGGGCGAGGTGGCTCCCGTCGGTCTTGGAACCGCCCGGGACCTCGACGGCCTTGCCGTTGAAGCGGTTGATCAGACGCACGTAACCGTCCGACGACTTCTCCAGGTGGAACTGCTGGTTGGCGCCGTTCAGGTCGCGCCACTGCACCAGCGCGGCGCCTTCGGCGTCCGACCAGCCGTAGTCGTCCAGGACCTTGCCGGAGTTACGGTTCTGCAGCCGGTAGTTCCCCTCGCCGGAGTCGACGAACTTCCACTGCTGGTTGGTCCCGCCGGTACGGCTCCACTGCCCCAGCGGAGAACCGTCGTACGTGGCGTAGTCGAGGGCGTCCAGCGACTCGCCGGTGGCGCGGTTGACCAGCGTGTACCAGGCGTTGGTGTCGACGGTTCCCGCCGAGGCCGTGCTGACCACGGCCACGGAGCCGCCAAGGACGGCCAGGCCGACGGCCGCCCAGAGACTCCGACGCTGGTACAGGCGCCGCTTCCTGTGACTTGGGGCGAGGGACATGCCTGCTCTCTTTCAGCCGTTGTCTGTGACAGACCGGGTGTCCGGACACCCCCCCAGTTGTCGCCGCCCCCGAAAGGGTTGCCGCGGATCGCAAAGATTTTTTCGGGCACCACGCGCCGACGCGGTGGTGTTCGCCGCGGGGGCCGGACCGAACCTGAAGGCGAAGCGGGCTGCCGAGGAGGCGATCAGGGACCGGCCGCTGGACTGGACGATCCTGCGTCCCGCCGCCCTCGTCGACACCCCGACCGAGGAAACCGCCCGGAGGGTGGGGGCCTTCGGTGGTGGGGCCGTTGATCAGAGGTGCTCGTGGAGGAGTTCGCCCGCGCCGGTAGCGTCGTCGTAGATGCTGTACCGGTAACAGCCGGCTTCCAGGTTGCCGGCGAAGGACTCCAGGACGGACAGCCAGCTCGGTGCACGCTCGTCATCCGGATCGGGGTCCCAGCCCTGGTCCGAGTAGATCAACCGGCCCGGCGACCCCTCGGGGTCCAGATCCATGACCACGTGGGAGCCGTCGCCCTCCACGGTGAGCGGAACGTAGGCCCGCGAGGACCAGTCGTCGGCCGTGTTCTCGCGTATCTCGGCAAGCTCGGAAACGTCCCAGTGCATCCAGTCGTCGGGGCCCGCGCCCGGAATGTCGACCGCACGGTGGATCATGCACGAGGCCGCGAAGTCGACCGGCAGCGGATATCCGAGCTGCGCCTCGGCCATCGCGACCTCCTCGGCGCTCGCCGGTGCGGCCAGGCCGCCTAGCAGCGCCGGAGCGTGCACCGTCAGCGCCTCCTCGATCCGCCGCCAGGCCTCGGCCACCGCCGCGCGCTCCAGCCGTGCGCTCTCGGAGTCCGGGCCGGTCAGGAACCGCTCGGCGACCTCGCGGTCGGACGGGCCGAGCCGTGCCGCGGCCTGGAGACGCAGTGCCCGGTTGAGCGACAGCTTCCTGACGACCCACCACAGCGCCGCGGTCACCTGGCCCTGAAACTCAGGACCCGCATCGAGCACCGCCGCCACGATGTCCTTGTCTCCGCCCGTGACCAGGTACTCCTTCGGGTTCAGCACCAATGACTCCAGTGCCAGCCGCACCGCGTCAGGACGCTCGGCCAGCTCCAGCACGGTCAGCGGCACCGCGACGAGACCGACCGGCACGCCACCGGCGACCACGCCGTGCAGCAGTTCGTAAACATGCTGCCGATCCACGTACGGGCTCAGCGTGAACATCTCCTGCACTCGCCGGGGCGTCAGCCGCGCAGCCATCCGGGCCAGCACGTCGTTGGTGTGCTGCGGTCCGAGCTGGGCGAAGTCGGCGGCGAAGAAGGGCTCCACGTGTCCGTTGGCGAGTTGGAGCCGGGAGCGCGCCGCCTCGGACTGCCCGGGGTCGAGCGTGGCCAGCGCGATCTGGGTGGCCATCGCGGCGGGAGCGGTGGGGGAAAGATCCTTGTGAAGAGAGTGGACCAGCGCCGGGTCGTTCGGAAGGTTCGCCAGATATCCGCTCAACTTCGCAGCCGCGCGCAGGCGTTGCTCGGGAACGAGGTCCACGATGGTGCGGGCCACCTCGATGCGGCTCACGAAGTCGAGATCCAGCAGGTCGACGAGCGCGCTGCCGATCGCCTCGCGCTGAGCCGTGTCCTGGGCGAGCATCTCGCGTACTGCCGCGCACCCCGATGGGACGAGGTCAGGCAGTTCGCTCACCGGGCCGTGCGGTGACTTCCACTCGTCCGGAAACAGCGCCAGCGAGACTAGTGCCGACCACGTCCCGTCTTCGAGCGCCATGCGCAGCATCGACGGCGGCACGGCCGACGACTCACTCCGGGTCCGGTTCCGGTTGGCGCCCGCCGTCAGCCGGACCAGGGCGTCCTCCCTCGGCTCCGGTCCGAGTCGGGCGAGTGCGGCGCTGTGGACGGCGGCCCTGGCATCGCCGGTGTTCCGGAACCGCTCCCGTGCCGCCGGGAGTTCGTCGGGGTCCAGGACTGCCAGGGCGATGTGCGTGAGCAGCGCGGCGGAACTCGTGTCGGAGACGTCCTGCTGCGGATATGGGATACGCGCCCGATCGTTCATCGGGTCGGCGCCGTAGAGGCGCAACTGCGCGGCGGCGGCAGCCCGTTGCTCGGGAACAAGCTCCACGATCGTGCGGGCCACCTCGGGGCGGATCGCGAAACCGTGGTCCAGCAGGTGGATGAGAGTCAGGCCGACCGCTTCGCGCCGAGCGTCGTCCTCGGCCAGTACCATACGCGCCGCCGTACACGCCGCCGACGTGAATTCCGGGATGAAGTACTCCGGGCCGTTCGGCAGCAGCCAGGATGCCATGCAGGATCGGGGTACATGGCTCAGGTGTGCCACCACGGGTCAACCTCCGCGAGATCAACGACTGTTCGTCGGAGTCGCACCCTATGCCGGGGCGGTGACAGCCCGGGATCATGTCGAGGGGGCCGCAGGTGCGCCGGTTGCGGACCGGGCACCGAAGCTCACAGTGGTCCTCGCCCGCGGCCAGGATGTACCCGACCGCCCCCCGGCCGGCAGCAGCGGCACGCCGAGGTGGCCGATTCCGGCGCGCCAATTCTCCGATAGCTGTCGGTGTCCCTGGGGTGCCGAGGGAGGCGGAAAACGAGGTGGACGGTTCGGTCGGGCTCGTCGGCGAGGTAGCTGACATGTCCGTTGGCGGTCGCCTCGTACTCCCACTGCGTAGCCCGCCCCCTCCGAGGGCCCGGGTCGCCAGTCGGCCTCGCAGCCGGTGCTGCCGATCCGGGGCGCTGATGGGCAACGGGGCGGGCGATGCGGGCGGTGTCGAAGCGGCGACGGGTGTTTCCCGGGTGCCTCCAAAAGATCTTTCCGTGAGGGCGACGGTTTTTCCGCCCGCCGCTGGTCTGGATAGGTACCGGACCCGACCAGTACTGAGGAGATTCCGATGTCAGATCCCGTTCAGACCGCAGTGGTCACCGGTGCCAGCCGTGGCTTCGGGCGCGCGATTGCCGCCGCGCTCGTCGCCCGGGGGACCCGCGTCATCGGCATCGCCCGCGACGGGCAGGGGCTGCGCGCCGTACGCGACGAACTCGGCGAGGGCTTCACGCCCGTTGCCGCAGACGCCACCGACGAAGCGCTCGCCGCAGAGGTGATCCGCACGCACAGCCCGAGTCTGCTCGTCCTCAACGCCGGGGCCACGCCGCACATGGCGCCCGTGCAGGAGCAGACCTGGGAGACCTTCAGTCGCAACTGGGAGGTCGACACCCGGCACGTGTTCACCTGGACCGGGGCGGCGCTGCGGGAGCCGCTGGCGCCGGGCAGCCTGGTCCTGTCGATGTCCAGTGGGGCCGCTCTGGGAGGCTCCCCGCTCAGCGGCGGGTACGCCAGCGCCAAGGCCGCCGTCCGCTACCTGCGCCAGTACGGCGCCGAGGAGTCCGAGCGGGCCGGGTCGGGAATCCGGTTCGTCACGGTGCTGCCGGACATGACCCCGGTCGGCGGGGTGGGCGAGGCCGGGGTCACGGGCTACGCCGCGCGGGTGGGTGTCGATCGGGAGACCTTCATCGAGGGACGGCAGCCGATCCTCCACCTGGAGCAGGTCGGCAAGGCCGTCGTGGAACTCGCCGGGAACCCGGACAGCGGTGCGGAGTACCGGCTCGGCAGCGAGGGTCTGAGCCCGATCGGCTGAGCCGCCACCCGGCCACGCCGCCCACCGCCGCCTACAGTGGCCCCGCCGCACTCCGAGGAGGATCCGCGATGCCCTCGAACGCCGACTTCACCGCCCTGGCCGAGCCGTTCCGGCCGGAACTGCTCGCGCACTGCTACCGGATCCTCGGCTCGATCCATGACGCCGAGGACCTGGTGCAGGAGACCTACCTGCGGGCGTGGCGTGGGTTCGACGGCTTCGAGGGGCGATCCTCGGTGCGGCGGTGGCTGTACCGGATCGCCACCATGGCCTGCCTGACGGCACTGGAGACGCGCAAACGCAGGCCCCTGCCGTCGGGGTTGGGCGCGCCATCGGACGACCACCGGGTGGCGGTGGCTCCCCGCGAGCCGACGATGGCGTGGCTCCAGCCGGCGCCGGACGCCCGGTTCGGCGCCGACGACCCGGCGACGGTCGTGGCTGCGCGGACGGGCGTGCGCCTCGCCTTCATCGCCGCGCTCCAGTATCTGTCCGCCCGCCAGCGCGCCGTGCTGACCCTGCGCGACGTACTGGGGTTCCGGACAGCCGAGGTCGCCGAGATGCTGGACACGACCATCGCGGCCGTGGACAGCGCGCTCCGCCGCGCCCGCGCCCGCTTGGCCGACGCCGGACCGGTCGCGGACGACCTGGCCGAGCCGGACGAGGAGACCAGGCGCACCCTCCTCGACGGCTACGTCGACGCCTTCACCCGCGCCGACCTCGCCGCGCTGGTCAACCTGCTGCGCGTCGACGTCGAGCTGGAGATGCCGCCCACCCCGACCTGGTTCACCGGCCGCCGGGCCGTCCTCGGCTTCCTGACCGACCAGGTGCTGCGCCCCGACCTCTGGCGGCTGACGCCCACCAGCGCCAACGGCCAGTCCGCCTTCGTCATCCACAGGCACGCGGGGGACGGGCGGTACGAGCCCTACGGCGTCCAGGTCCTGACCCTGATCGGCGCCCGCGTCGCCCGCATCACGGCGTTCAACGACGCGAGCCTGGTGCCGACGTTCGGATTCGATCCCGCGCTCGCGACGGAACGTGGCTGAGATCCTCGGTCTGCCGACGTGCTTCCTGCGATCCTCCCCGGCGCCTGACGGCCGCGCAGTCCGCGCAGCCCGCGAGGCGTGGTTCGTCGAAGCGGCGAAGTCGCCGTCGTCCAGTGTGGGAGGCCGGTGAACGACGAAGGCCCGGACCGTAGAACGGTCCGGGCCTTCGTGAAGGCGGAGGATACGAGATTCGAACTCGTGAGGGGTTGCCCCCAACACGCTTTCCAAGCGTGCGCCCTAGGCCTCTAGGCGAATCCTCCGTGGGAGAGCTTAGTACATGTTCCGGGGTGCTCGCGACCAGCTATCCGCAGGTGGTCACGGGTGGCTGCCTGCGGATCGTGGATGCGGGGTGGCGGTACAGGTCGGGGCGGGGATCCGCTACTCTGGTGCCAGCCCCTCGTGTGGCGTTATCTCTCTGAACCCCCCCAGGGCCGGAAGGCAGCAAGGGTAGGAGGGCTCTGGCGGGTGCACGAGGGGTCCTTGCGTTCCCGGACCGGGTCCGGCCGGGTGCAGGGTTCGGGGTCTGGCAGTAGGGGGGTGGCCTGCGGGGCGACGCGTTTGTCTGTCCCGCCCGATATCGTCGGTGGCGTGTCCCTAGCCCTGTACCGCCGCTACCGCCCGGAGACCTTCGCGGAGGTCATCGGGCAGGAGCACGTGACCGCTCCGCTCCAGCAGGCCCTGCGCAACAACAGGGTCAACCACGCCTACCTCTTCAGCGGCCCCCGCGGCTGCGGCAAGACGACCAGCGCGCGCATCCTCGCCCGCTGTCTCAACTGCGAGCAGGGCCCGACGCCGACCCCGTGCGGGGAGTGCCAGTCCTGCCGCGACCTGGCGACCGGCGGGCCCGGCTCGATCGACGTGATCGAGATCGACGCCGCCTCGCACGGTGGTGTGGACGACGCCCGTGAGCTGCGCGAGCGCGCGTTCTTCGCGCCCGTGCACAGCCGGTACAAGATCTTCATCCTGGACGAGGCGCACATGGTGACCTCGGCCGGCTTCAACGCGCTGCTGAAGGTGGTGGAGGAGCCGCCGGAGCACCTGAAGTTCATCTTCGCCACCACGGAGCCGGAGAAGGTGATCGGGACGATCCGCTCCCGCACCCACCACTACCCGTTCCGCCTGGTGCCGCCCGGCACGCTGCGCGACTACCTGGCCCAGGTCTGCGGCCGGGAGCAGATCCAGGTCGAGGACTCGGTCTTCCCCCTGGTGGTGCGGGCCGGCGCCGGCTCGGTGCGTGACTCGATGTCGGTGATGGACCAGCTGCTGGCCGGTGCCACCGAGGGCGGGGTGACGTACCAGATGGCCACCGCGCTGCTCGGGTACACCGACTCCGCGCTGCTGGACGAGGTGGTCGACGCATTCGCCGCGCAGGACGGCGCGACCGTCTTCCAGGTGATCGACCGGGTGGTCGAGGGCGGGCACGATCCGCGCCGGTTCGTCACTGACCTGCTGGAGCGGCTGCGCGACCTGGTGATCCTCGCCACCGTGCCGGACGCGGGGGAGAAGGGGCTGCTCGACGCGCCCGCCGACCGGGTCGCGATCATGCAGGCGCAGGCGGACGGGTTCGGCGCGGCCGAGCTGAGCCGCGCCGCCGACATCGTCAACACCGGCCTGACCGAGATGCGGGGGAACGCGGCCCCGCGGCTCCAGCTGGAGCTGATCTGCGCCCGGGTGATGCTGCCCGGCGCGTACAGCGACGAGCTGTCGTTGCAGGCCCGGCTGGACAAGCTGGAGCGGCGGGCCGCGACCGGGGCCCTCACCGCCCCGGCCGGGGGCTTCGCCGCCGCGCCGCAGTACCAGCCGGCTGCAGCTGGTCCGGGGCCTCAGCCCGCTGACCGCCGGGATCGCGGAGATGCCGGCCTTCGTCGGAGCGGTCGTCGGCGGGCTGCTGACGGCCCG